>JAITFA010000045.1 GCA_031281685.1 Treponema sp.
GGCTTTACTCAGAACGCGGAACAGTACCGCAGTCTCGTGAACTCCGGCACACCGGTACTGTTCATCGCTTCCGGTGCCATTGTGAACAGCGTGGACGCGGATACGAATAACTCGCTCTACCGTACTTTCCGTGCCATTGCCCCGCTCAAAGGTCCTGATGGTACGCAGATCAACACCAACTTCAAGTACGATAGCCTCGTGGAAAACAAGCTCGTCATCACCGACCGCTGCAAGTACCCCGAAGCCGTACTTCGCTGGGCAGATCACTTCTATACTATAGAGGGATATTTGCAATACCAGTATGGCTCGAACACCGATGGCAAGGACTTCATCCTCAACCCACCCGGTGAAATCGGGCTTAACGGCAAACCCGCCCTGTTCAAAGTGCTGAATCAGTACACCGCCGAACCCCAGAACCATGACTGGCAGGACATCGGCCTCATCTACGCCACTGCCGAGATACGGCTGGGCGAAGCTACTGTCGCGAACATCGACATTGGTACGTCCACCGGCCTTGAGAAACTGCTGTTTGTTGAAACTGAAACCAAGTACGAGCCGTACTCCCAGAAACCCGGACAGTACGACATACTTCCAAACCGGCTCAAGCTGACCGCAGACGAAGCGAACTCTGTACAGACTATCGCGGTTGAACTCGACAAGTACATCAGCGAGAATCAGGTGGCGTTCATCATGGGCAACAGAAACATTGACACCGAATGGGACGCCTACGTCCGCGGCTTTGATCAACTCGGCCTGCCGAAGTACCTTCAAGTACAGCAGACCGCGTGGAACCGTCAGCAAGGTAAGTAGGCTATGAAACCCAAGTCCAACAAGCGGCGGCTACTAACGAGTAACTGGCAGTTCTGGGCTATCATTGCCTTGCCTCTCGCGTACGTCATCACCTTCAGTTACGTTCCTATGAGCGGTATTCTGATGGCGTTCAAGGACTATAGTCCACGCCGGGGCATCTGGCAGAGTGAGTGGGTAGGTTTGCGCTGGTTTCAGCAATTCTTGACCACACCGTCCGGCCTCACCGTTATCTTCAACACATTGCGGCTTGGGTTTTATAGCTTGATCGCTGGTTTTCCGGTTCCCATTCTGCTTGCTATTGGCCTCAATGAGATACGGGCTATCCATTTCAAGAAGTTCGTGCAGATGCTCACCTACGCGCCGTACTTCATTTCAGTCGTGGTCATGGTTGGTATGCTGATGCAACTGACTGACCTGCGTATCGGCATTTTTAACCGGATTATCGTTCTTTGCGGCGGGCAGGCGCTGAACTTCTTTGGCGAAGCCCGCATCTTCCCCCACCTTTATGTGTGGAGCGGCATCTGGCAGACCATGGGCTATTCTTCTATTATATACATCGCTGCGCTCTCCGGCGTCAGCAGGGAATTACAGGAAGCGGGCATTGTTGACGGCGTTTCGCGCATACAGCGTATCTGGCACATCGACCTGCCGAGCATTCGCCCCACTATCGTGATTCTCTTAATCTTTAACTGCGGCTCCATCATGAGCATTGGTTTTGAGAAAGTGTATCTCATGCAGAACTCGATCAACATGTCCACCTCTGAAGTCATATCTACTTTTGTCTATAAGGTAGGTCTGCAAAACGCCAACTACAGTTTCTCAACAGCGGTCGGTCTGTTTAACTCAATCGTCGCGTTTATCCTGATGATGAGCGTAAATCAGTTGTCAAAAAAACTGACCGACACGAGTGTCTGGTAAGGAGCAGCGCATGGAAAACAAGAAAAGGAGGCGAATCAGGGACACGGCGTTTGACCGGGCTTTTGTGATGTTCATTTATATCATGTTAAGCCTGACCCTGCTCATCGTTATCGTGCCGATCATCTTCATCATTGCCGCCTCGTTCTCCGACCCCCAGGCGGTTATCAGCGGTGAAGTATGGTTCTGGCCAGTGCGTCCGACCTTGCGCGGCTACGAGGCTGTGTTCAAGAACCCCAAACTTATGACCGGCTTCTTTAACTCGTTCTTCTATATGATTGTAGGCACGGTCGTGAATCTCATTATGACCATGCTCTGCGCCTATCCTCTGACCCGTAAGGAGTTCCGCGCCCGCAACGTTATATCGGTACTTATGGTTTTCACCATGTACTTTTCCGGCGGCATGATTCCCACCTACATAGTGGTACGGAAGCTAGGACTGATTGACACGCGCTGGGCAATGATCATTCCGGTTGCCTTGAGCGTCTGGAACGTCATACTCTGTCGCACCTACATTGCGTCCACGATTCCTGACAGCCTCTATGAATCAGCGACAATGGAGGGCTGTTCGCCATTCCGGTTTATGATAAGTATTGTGCTGCCGTTAAGCGCCCCGATCATGGCTGTGCTTGCCCTGTACTACGGCGTTTCGCACTGGAACACCTACTTCAACGCCCTTATCTACCTCAACAAGGCGGAACTTGCGCCGCTCCAGATTGTCCTGCGAGAGATACTGGTGTTAAGCAAGATTGACCCGATCATGATTAGTGATGCGCGTGAACTTGCCGCCAAACAAGGCTTAAGCGATCTGCTCAAGTATTCGGTGATCATCGTAGGTTCGGTACCAGTGATGATCATCTACCCGTTTGTGCAGAAGTATTTTGTAACCGGCGTTATGATTGGCGCGGTTAAAGGTTAAGGATGAAAGGCGCCAAACACCAAAAGATGTCTGGCGCCACGCCATGAATAAGGATTAGGATGTAGGATGAAAGGCGCCAGATACCAAAAGATGTCTGACACCACGCCATGAAAACTAATAAGATAAGGAGTATGAAATGCAAAACAAACTAATCGAGGAACGGACAGCGCGAACCAAGTGGTTCATGGACGCCCGTTTCGGTATGTTTATCCACTGGGGTCTCTACGCCATTCCAGCGCGGGGCGAATGGGTGCGCAGTTCCGAGCGGATGCCACATGAGGACTACCTGCGCTACTTCAACGAGTTCAGCGCAAAAGAGTATCAGCCGCGTGAGTGGGCAAGGCTGGCGAAAAAGGCGGGCATGAAGTATGCGGTCCTCACAGCCAAGCACCACGACGGCTTCTGCCTCTGGGACACGGCGCTCACGGACTTCAAAGCCACGAATACGCCCGCAAAGCGCGATCTGGTTAAAGAGTACCTTGAGGCGTTTCGCGCCGAAGGTCTGAAAGTCGGACTCTACTTCTCCATTATTGACTGGCGGCATCCTGACTTTCCCCACTACGGTGACCAGCAGCATCCCATGCGTGATAATCAGGACTATGGCAATGAAAACCGGAACTTCGACCGTTACCTTGAGTTCATGCATGGGCAGGTTCGGGAACTGCTCACCAACTATGGCCGCCTTGATATTATGTGGTTTGATTTTTCGTACGGGGATATGGCTGGTGAAAAGTGGAAGGCAACTGAGCTTATGCGTATGGCGCGATCGCTCCAGCCGCACCTTATTGTGGATAACCGGCTTGAGGGTTCAGGCGAGAATTCCGGCACGATACTCTCCGCGAATCCTAGTCTCTTTGCTGGCGATTTTGCCTGCCCGGAGCAGATGATTCCGCCGGAAGGCATCCGCAATGAACTGGGCGATCCTGTTCCGTGGGAGGCATGTATCACGCTCAACAATCACTGGGGTTACAGCTCCACTGACCAGCATTGGAAGCCGGCTGACATGGTGATCCGTATGTTGGTGGAATGTGTTTCCAAGAACGGCAATCTTTTGCTCAATGTCGGACCTGATACCAAAGGCCGTATTCCCCGCGCCTCGGTTGAGATACTGGAAACCGTAGGTCGTTGGCTGGACAACAACAGCGAAAGCATCTACGGCTGTGGCGCTGCGGGCCTTGATAAACCGGAATGGGGGCGCTTCACCCGCAAGGGCGACAAGCTCTACGCGCATATCTACGAACCTCAAGCCGGCGGCCTCTGTCTCCCCAACCTAGGCGGTAAGATAGAAAAGCTCCGCCTCCTTGCCGACGGCAGTGAGATACAGGTCGCCAAGCACTGGAACCTCGTGGAATACCCCCAGCACGCATTCTTCTT
>JAITFA010000062.1 GCA_031281685.1 Treponema sp.
TAATCTACTCCCAGCGAACTTCAATCTACCTTCGGTGGAGTTATATCGTCTGACACCAATGTCTCTGACACTGCCGTTTAATCCTGCGCCCTGGGGTTTCCACACGTCCGCTAAGGCGCGACTTATCAGTACCCCTGTCTAAAGCAAGGGCTTGTAACTTGGGCTGATTGTTCGACCTTGTACCAGACGTTTTTACCCTTTATTTGTATTGACTAACTATCTCCCGCGCCTGTCAATTATCCGGTCATACTTTCTGTTTTCTTCTTCTAATAACTGCAAACGAATCTTTTCCCGCTCCAGCTTTAGTTTTAAAACTTTTTCCTGTTGCTTTAGCTTTTTGGTCTTATACCCAAAAAAGCATATAACACCCGGCAAGCCAATAAACATACATAATGCCCCTACTATCGGAACTATATTCATTTTACCCTTCTCCTACCAGACTTTCGACTTTGTATACTAAGCTACCTTTATCTCCGGGTCAACAAGAGGATTCCCAGCCCATCTTTTGCCGCTGCGCTGCCCTATAAGACATCGTTCAAGACCCTCTGACCTTGTGCCAGATGTTTTTACCCTTTATTTGTATTGACTAACTATCTCCCGCGCCTGTCAATTATTCGATCATACTTTCTGTTTTCTTCTTCTAACAACTGCAAACGAATCCGTTCCCGCTCCAGCTTTAGTTCTAAAGCCTTTTTCTGTTGCTTTAGCTTTTTGGTCTTATACCCAAAAAAGCATAGGACACCCGGCAAGCCAATAAACAAGCATAATATCGCCACTATTCCTGTTATATCTATAAACATCATTTTACCCTTTTCCTTACCAGACTTTCTACCTTGAATACTAAGGTATCTTTATCTCCATGTAAACAAGAGGATTCCCAGCCCATCTTTTGCCGCTGCGCTGCTCTACAAGACGTCCTTCAAGACCCTTTGGGCGTTTTTCCACGCGATTTTTTCAATAACGTCGTCGCTCAGGCCGTCGTGGTGGAATTGCTCAAAGAGGCGGGGTATGGTTTCCACCCTGTCAATCTCCAGCTTGCCGCTTATGCCGTCAAAATCACTGCCCAGCGCCACGCACTCAGCGCCGCCGACCTTGATGAGGTGTTGCGCGTGCGCACTGATAAGCGCGGCAGTGCTGTGATCACACTCGATATCCTCGTTAAGGAACGCGGGGCAGAAGTTGAGCCCAGCCACGCCGCCCGCCTCTGCCAGTACGCGGATCATGTCGTCAGTGAGATTGCGCCGGTGGGGAGAAAGGGCGCGGCAGTTTGAGTGCGACGCCACAAACGGCTTGGTACTGAGCGCCGCTACATCGGAAAAGCCGCCGTCAGAAAGGTGCGACACATCGACGATGATGCCCAGCTCGTTCATACGGCGCAGAGCGTCTTTACCAAACGGCTTCAGTCCCCGCGCCATGTACTCAGGATTCGCAGACTGGGGAAAGCCAAAGCAGTTTTCCCCGTTCCATGTGAGGGTGATAAGCCTGATTCCTTTTTGGTAATACTGCTCAAGGTTTTCCAGTTTGCCGTCAATGGGCCTGCCGTCTTCAAAACTGAGAAAGGCGTTCAGCTTGCCCGCCTCCAGTTTGCCGGAATCCGCCGGAACAATGGCGTCAGGATGCCGCGCTATGGTCGTGTTAAAGACCCGAAAACAATGTTCCAGATACTCGCCATCGTTAAACGCCTCGTCGCGTTCCAGTGGCGGCATGAAGATAGCGAAAACCTGAGCCACGTCCCCTGACTGGTTCGCCCGTTTGACATCCAGCATGGCATTCGGTATGTCGTAAATATCCTCCAGATGTTGTTTGAACGACAGCAAAAGGGTATCGCAGTGTAAATCAATAAAACGCATGACTTGAGTATACCCTTGTTATCGCTCTTTTGTAGAGACTGTTAAGCGGCTCAAATGAAGTACATATACGAGTCATCGGGATCAATAGTACCAACCATTGAAGCCAGAGTTGTGCGGTCAATGACTCCGGCGACGCGCTCGTTCAGGCGGTCAAAGACGGTAAGCCTGATACAGCGTTGTAGCTTGCTTTCCCGTTCATTGGGGCGCGGTGGGTCAAGCACCAGCATATCCCCCTCAAGTTCCCTCAGCGCCTCGCCTATGGTAAGCTCTTCAGGCCGCCGAGACAACGTATAGCCGCCCGAAGCGCCCTTCACCGAGCGTATAAAGCCGGCGCGTCGTAGGATTACCGCGACCTGTTCAAGGTAACGGATCGAGATGCCCTGACGTTCAGCCACGCTGGCAAGGGAAACATGGTCTTCGTTCAGATGCTCGGCCAGATCAATCAGGAGCCGGACACCGTAGCGTCCTCGTGTAGAAATCTTCATATTGCGTACTCTATCTTATCCATAGCGTGATAGGCTTTAACCAGATCAGCAAGGGTGATGGAATCAACGCAGGCGTTTATTTCCTTATAGAGTTCGCTCCATGTATGTCTGGACATACAGTAGTCTTGAGCCGGACAGGGCTTTAAGGTAACGCAGTCAACCGGCTCAAGCGCCCCCTCAACAGCCCGCAGGATTTGACCCACGCTTATGCGTTCAAGCGCCCTGCCCGGAAGATAGCCCCCCAGCGGGCCTCTAATACCCTGAATGATGCCAGCTTTCCGCAGGGGAATAAAGAGCTGTTCAAGGTAACCGTCCGATATATTGGTGTTTTCGGAAATGACTCTGGCACTCACGGACTCGCCGGAAGGCAAAAGAGCCATATAGAGTAAAGCTTCCAGTGAGTAACGACCTTTGGTAGAAATTCTCATAGTTATTTAACCTACCTAAATTGTAGGGTATATGTCAAATTGAATCAAGTGTAAAGTTAAAAATTCTTTACAGAAATTTTGAGCAGCCTCTTGACACTTTTTTTTGTTCAGGGTATACATAGAACTGTACTTGCCGCTGTAGCTCAGTTGGTAGAGCAAAGGACTGAAAATCCTTGTGTCGAGGGTTCAATTCCCTCTGGCGGCAGAT
>JAITFA010000083.1 GCA_031281685.1 Treponema sp.
GAGCGGCTGGGCGTTGATCAGGTCTTGCCAGTCAAGAACACGCATGGCGCCGCCCTCACCAGACGCCGGCTGCGGGTTCACCCGTACACACAGCGCCTATATCTCCTGAGACACTTGCCACACAAGCTCTCCAGTTTCAACACTGAGCATCTGCACGACCAGCCGTCGCAGGCTGCCCGATCCGGCAATGGAACACATAACCAAGGTATCCACGCCCAAGAGGTGTCCAATCGAGACCGCTGATTCATCATCAACCGCGCCGGATAACTGGAATCGCTGTTCCGCTTCCAGAAGATCGCGGTTCTGGCGGTCAACTAGGCTTATGCTCTCGGCATTGATAAACGCGGCTGAAAGTTCGGCGATGATGTAATCCATGAGTTCGGCATCAACTATGGATACTTTCAACAACGACACCTTTGAGCCGACAGGAAGCCGCGCAAGGATTTCTTTCGACGCCTGTTTGATTGCGCTGTCAACAACCCCGCTTGGTTCAGCGAACTTGGTCGCCACAGTCTCGGTTTCAGCAAGCGTCCGCTGCATACGCGCCAGTTCCGACGTAGCCTTGGGGTTTGAGGTCGCGTTTGCCAGACGCTGCATAAGCGTAATCGCCTCCGGCAGGCTGTCCACGATCTCGGTCATAATCGCCGTGTTGTATCCAGCCGCAAAACTGCCGGTTTCCGCATAGATGGCGCTGAAAGCGTTCAGCGCCGACCGGTAGCTCCTCTCTTTGACCAGCCGTTCCGCGTCTTTCATGCGCTGTTTGAGCGCCTTGTCCTTTGAGGTTTCCTGAGCCAGCGTCCTTCGCTCCTGTATGGTCCAAGGCGCGATGTCTCTGGCAAGGTTCGACAACTGATAGCGGATTAGCCGCTGCGCCATAACAAAGGGGTCTTCCAGATAGTCCCTTGTATCATAGCTGCTGGAAGTAGCCCAATCAGACTTCCTTGCCTGAGCTATGATGCTACTGTCCCGCGTGCGGCTTATCCGGTAAACAAAGTTAAGTGAAACTTCCCGTGTCCAAATGATGGTGGGTTTCTCATCCTTGTTCTTGGATTCTTGCAGCTTGCTTGAGTCATTCACCCGGAGCGACGTTATCTCGCCGGTAAAAATCCCGTCCACATAAGTCACGAGACTTTCCCGCATACTCTGCCGCCGCGCCACATCAGCCGCGTCAACCAAAGTAAAATGTCCGGTTCGCAGAACGATCTCTGTAACCGCGCTGGTGAGTTCCTGAGCGACCTGCCGGTCAAGCGTGGTATAGCCGGTCGTGGAGAAGGGCATAACCGCAATGCGTTCAATGCCGCTCGTGTCCATGTTAGGCGGTTTCGTAACCTGTACGGCAATGGACGTGGCGCACGCGCCCAAGCCCAGCGCCGCGAACATAAACAACACAAAACGCGCAATGTATCTCATTAGCGTTCCTCCATATCTTGAGCGTATGCTGTTCCCTGAGCGTTTCTCAAGGAAGTCTCTTCAGTCTATTTAATCATGTAACGCTTTGTCATCATAGGCCGCAACATACTTGCGAGCAAGCGCCTCTGGTGTAGCAGGCGCTGCTACACCACACCGGTAATGCTGATGTAGCCGTAATTGCCTCTTCTTGCTATTCCTTCAGCGATCCTTCGCCAAAGCCTTTTATCAGTTGAGCGTGAAAGAAAAAGTAAAACACGATCATCGGGAAAATACCAATGATGAGCGACGCATATTGCAGACCGTATTCAACATTGGTTTTGCCCGCAAACTGGGTAATGGCGACAGGCAGACTTTTCAGGCTCATTTTGGTTGTAAATAAAAACACGAACAAAAACTCGTTCCAGTGGCGTAGGAATGAGAGTATAACCATAGTAGCAACAACAGGCGTGGATAGCGGCACAATCAGTTTCCAGAACACCGCGCCGTATTTTGCGCCGTCAATTTCAGCGGATTCAATAAGCGCGTCGGGAATACCTTTGATGTAGGAAATGGCGATCATGATCGACATAGGCAGGTCAAAGGCGATGTAAGGGAGTATGACACCAGCGCGGCGGTTGAGTATGCCCACCTGCCGTTCCATGATAAAAAGCGGGATGAGAACCGCGTGTACCGCAATCATCAAGCCCAAGGCAAAACTGGCGGTGAAAAATGAGCGCGACTTAAAGGGAAATTTCGTGAGACCATACGCCGCCGCGAGTGCCAGAAACAGCGTGGCTACTGTGGCGCTTGCCGTGTAAATAAAACTGTTGCCCAGCGCGGGACCCAGTCCGCCCATGGTCCACGCCCTGATGTAATTGTTAAACGTCGGATGCTGCGGGAGCGCCAGCGGATGCAGCATGATTTCAGCGTGCGGCTTGAGCGACGAATACGCCAGCCACACCATGGGGAAAATCGTAAGCAGGGCAAAGCACAACATCAGGATATACGCGCAGCAACGCCACAGGATTGGCGCTTGCCGCAGCGTGGGTATTTTTTCGCTGTTTTCCATATCTTCCCCCTATTCCACTTTCAGCGCGCGCGACGCGAGGCGGGTCAATCCTATCGAAAGGACGATGAATAAAATGATGACAATGGACAGCGCGCTTCCATATCCATAGTTCTGATGAACAAAGGTCGTGTTGTACATATATACCGCGATTACTTCAGTGTAATGCGCGGGACCGCCGCCGGTCATGGAATATATCAAATCAAAACTTTTAAAACTACCGGAAATTGCCAGTATGGAATTAATGAAAATAACATAGCTCATCATAGGCACAATGAGTTTTATGAAAATGATTCCCTCACCCGCGCCCTCAATTTGCGCTGCTTCGATAACCGACGCGGGGATGCGCTGAAGATTGGCGAGAAAGATAACCATGTAGAGGCTCGTGTGCTGCCACAACAGCACAAACATAATTGGCACTATGGCAAAGGTTTTATTTTCTACAATGGTCATAATATACTCGCGGTTGCCGGTTACGGCTTTCATAAACGTGGTGAAAATACCCACAGGCGAGAAAATGCGGTTCCAGAGCTGCGCCACGATAACCGACGAAATCGTGATGGGGAGGAAAATGAGTACCTCAAAAAGGTCGGCGCGTACAACCATTTTCCGGTACAGCATATAGGCGAGTAAAAGCCCCAGGGGAATTTGCCCGAATACCGAGACCAGCACAATGGCAATGTTGTTACGCAAGCCAATGTGAAACACCGGGTCTGAAAAAATGCGGATGTAATTATCAAGGCCAACGAATTGCATTTCGCCATAGCCCTTCCATGAAACAAAGCCAAGCGCAAAACTGAATGCCAGGGGAAAGATGATTACCCCGATAAAGATAAGAAACGCAGGTAACACAAAGCTGTAATAACTGATTCGTTTGTAGGTGTTATAGCGCATATTGCCCCCTCGCAATTTGTCCGCGGATTACATACATTACGCTGATTAAAACCTGTAACCCATGCAATCCGCGAATTTTCATTAACTACCGTTTGCGGTTGGAATCGTTTTTGGCAACCCAATCCTCGTATTCAGCGGCAAGCTGTGCCGGGGTCTTATCGCCCATCATTACAGCCTGTATGCCGGGGTTGAGGAGATTGTTCACCCCCTCGCCGTCCATCTTGTCATCAATAATGTAGCCCATAGGACGGGTGTTGATGAGATCGATGTACTGATTCGTTACCTTGTCAATGTTATACTTGGACAGGTCAAGTTTGTATGTAGAAATCGATCCGTAGCGCTGGAAAATATCCGCGCCCTCAGCGCCGTAGATGAAGCTGAGGAACTTCCACGCCGCGTCTTCCTTTGCGCCGGTGAGCTTGGCATTCATGGCAAGCGCCTCGCCCATTGTCGCCGCGCTGGAGCCTTTGCTCACTTCGCCGTTCAGTTCCGGGAAGAAAATAAGGTCAACGTCGTTCCAGAGTTCGGGCGGACAGGCGGTCTTTACTGCGGTGATTGACCAGCCGGAGTTGAGGTAGTACACCGCGTTACCCTGAATGAAGTCGCTCGTTGCCACAGTGCCTTCCATCTGATTCACGCCGTTTACAAAAAGCTGGGTATCAACCATTTGCTTGACTATGGCAAGCGAATCCACAAACGGTTTGTCCGTAAACTTTGCCTCGCCGGACATGGCTTTTTCAAACCAGTTCTTACCGCCCAGACGGTCTACCAGCGTGGAAAGGAGAAGGGACTGCGCCTGCCACACGCCCTTGTTCGCAAAGAGCAGCGGCGTCTTGCCTGCGGCGCGAATCGTGGGAACCTGCGCGATCATCTCGTCCAGCGTTGCGGGCGTGGTGAGACCCAGTTCCTTCTGAAGCCGCGTGTTGATGTAGATCACCGTTGTAACAGCCATATTCGGCGCGATGATATAGATTTCCCCGTTAGGGCCCTGCGGGTTCCAGATACTTGACGCAAACTGAGACTTGAAGTCCTCGGTGAGGTACGGGCGAAGGTCTTTCACCATGCCGCGATTCAGGATGTAACTGGAACGCGCCCCTGAGTAACAGGTGAACAGGTCGGGAATCTCTCCGCCAGCCGCCATAGCCTGAAACTTGTCGTGGAACTGTTCCCCAGACACATACTCGAACTCAAGCTGAATGTTCGGGTACTTCTTCTTAAAGGCGTCCAGCGTAACGCCCCAGTATTCATACTGGGGGTCAGCCATGTCGATCTGCATGTAGGCGGTAAGTTTTACCGTCCCATCAGCCGGCTGTTGTGTTCCCCTTGCACAGACGAACCCCGTTATGCTCACCAGCGTGAGCGCCAAAAGTAGCTTTTTCATAAGCCATCCTCCTACGACCCTTATACGGGTCAAAAAACATTATGTTTATTTTACAAGTCTTTGTAGATATGTCAATCGAGCGGTAAAGAATGGCAACGCCTCTGGCTATAACGGCCAGTGTTTCAGTTACACAGCGCGTCTGGCACCAATGTCTCTGACACCCAAAACCGGACACCAACACGCACAGCACATCTCAGCACGTCTGGCACCACTGTCTCTGACACCCAAAGCCGGACACCAACACGCACAGCACGTCTGACACCACTGTCTTTGATACCCAAAGCCGGACACCAGCGCACACAGTACGTCTGGCACTCAAAGTCGTAAACTAGCCTTATGACGATCCGTCTGACGGGCTTATGACGATCGGTCATAAGTGTTTATGACGATCCGTCTGACAGGCTTATGACGATCCGTCTGACGGGCTTATGACGAGTCGTAAAGCAGGCTTATGACGATCCGTCATAAGTGTTTATGACGAGTCGTAAAACGGGCTTGTGACGATCGGTCATAAGGCTTTATGACGATCCGTCTGACGGACTTATGACGAGTCGTAAAACGGACTTATGATGATCGGTCATAAGGGCTTATGACGAGTCGTAAAGCGGGTTTATGACGATCGGTCATAAGGCTTTATGACGACTCGTAAACTGGGTTTATGACGATCCGTCATAAGGCTTTATGAC
>JAITFA010000160.1 GCA_031281685.1 Treponema sp.
GAGTTCGCTTCGTCTGCGGTCAGCTTGAGCCGGTTTGGAAGTATGTCGTACTGTCCGGGTTTCTGGGAGTACGGCTCGTACTTGGTTTCAGTTTCAACAAACAGCAGTTTTTCAAGGCCAGTGGACGTACCAATGTCGATGTTCGCGGCAGTGGCTTCGCCCAGCCGTATCTCGGCAGTGGCGTAGATAAGGCCGATGTCCTGCCAGTCATGGTTCTGGGGTTCGGCAGTGTACTGATTCAGCACTTTGAACAGAGCGGGTTTGCCGTTAAGCCCGATTTCGCTGGGTGGGTTGAGGATGAAGTCCTTGCCGTCGGTGTTCGAGCCATACTGGTATTGCAAATATCCTTCTATAGTATAGAAGTGATCTGCCCAGCGAAGTACGGCTTCGGGGTACTTGCAGCGGTCGGTGATGACGAGCTTGTTTTCCACGAGGCTGTCGTACTTGAAGTTGGTATTGATCTGCGTACCATCAGGACCTTTGAGCGGGGCAATGGCACGGAAAGCACGGTAGAGCGAGTTATTCGTATCCGCGTCCACGCTGTTCACAATGGCACCGGAAGCGATGAACAGTACCGGCGTGCCGGAGTTCACGAGACTGCGGTACTGTTCCGCGTTCTGAGTAAAGCCGCCGTCATAGATAGCGCCCATCTTATACAGCTCGTTGAGGAAGCGGAGTCCCTCGCGGTACTTGGGCTGGTTGGCCTGCGTAACTACCTCGCCACTGGGGGAAACGAGGAGCCGGTCGCCAGCGCTCCGGGCGCCCGGGTCGGTGATGAAGGAACCCATGAGGAAATCAACGAACTGCTCACCCCAGCCGCTCGTTGAACCAGTTACAGCAATGCCATTGGGGTAAACTTCGAGGAAACGCTTACAGACCGCCTTAAATTCTTCGGTGGTAGTGGGGACAGCCATGCCAATACTCTGTAAGAGATCGTTGTTCACCCACATTTTAACGTAGTGAGTACAGTGATAGCACTCATTGAACGACGCCACGCCATAGATATGGCCATCGGCTTGGCGCTGTTGGTTCCAGAGATCGGGGTTAGCCTGCATAAACCTCCAGTAGTTGGGCATATACTGGGGGATCAGGTCTTCAAGCGGAATGAGAATGTGTTCCTGTAGCCCATACCGCGCCACATCCGGTGTTCTGAACATGAAGGCATCGGGATAATCATTGCTGGCCATCAGCAGATTGATCTTCTCGGTTGTAGCATCAGCTCCAGCAGTGGTGAAGTTCCACTTGACGTTGGTCTTCCCCTCCAGATACTTGGTGAAGTCATTGGTTTGCAGGTCAATGACATTTGGGGCGCTCATGGCGAACATCGTCATGGTAATCGGCGTTTTGACAATGGGGTACTGACCTACGGGTGTGTAGTCAGCCGCCGTAGCGGTAGCGCCGCGCTGAGTGTTACCGCCAGCGAATACAAACGGTAACAGGGCGCATGTTAATGCGCCAAAAAGAAACAATTTTTTCACAGTTCCTCCTAAACGAAATAAGTTAGTTACAAGCATAATATGGTTTAGGTCTATTTTGTCGAGAATGTGCTAATTTTTTATTGCCGCGCAGGAGATGGCCGATAAGTAAAAAGAACAGGGGGTATAACCCCTTTGACTTTTTGGTTTGAATCGTATTATATAGTATGGAACACTATGGTCAATGAGTATTCCCGATCAGATTACAGTACTCGCCTTCACAGGCAGCAGACATTTCAGTCAGCCTTGCTGGTTATCTTTATTGTAATTATTATAGCGCTTCTGTCTCTCTTTTTTATCAAATGGAGGAATAGACTGGGGAATAGCCGGGCTGACCTGCTCCAGCTTTGGGAGTTAGGAGCCTACGACGAGGCTTTTGCTTTGAGCGGGGAACTGCTTGAAAGCAAGCCCATGGACCATTTTCTGCTGACCGTTCACGGGTTCGCGGCTTATGAGCTTGCCCTTGCCCAGATTAACAATATTGATATCCAGACCTATATTGACGAGTGTATCTGGTCGCTCAGAAAGGCGATGCTCGTCGAACATGCTAAGGATGGGCGGATACAGTATGTTCTGGGGAAGGCTTACTATAACAAGGGTATTGCCTATGCGGATATGGCGGTCAAATTTCTTGAAGAGGCGCGTGAAGCGTCGTTCAATGTCGGCGATATACCGGAGTACCTGGGTCTTTCTTACGCAAACCTTCAGGATTACCGCAGTAGCGTGGCTGCTTTCAGTCTTGCCCTTGATCCCTCGGAGAATACTACCAGCTATCCGTCTGACCTATTGCTATTATCTATCGCTCACTCCTATATTGAACTTGAAGACTTGACCACAGCCCGTGCCTATCTCATCAGATGTGTGGAAACATCAAGAGATTCCAGAAAAGTTGTTGCGGCGCGGCTTCTATTAGGCGATATTTTAAACAAGAGCGGGGATGCGCGGGGAGCAGAACAGGAGTACCTTGCGATTCTGAGCGAAGACAGCGAGAACGCCGAAGCTCACTACCAACTGGGTGAGCTGTATGCCGCGAGTAACGACACGACCCGCGCCCGCGCTGAGTGGCGAAAGGCGGTCAGGATCGATTCGGCGCATAAGGCGGCAAGGGCGCGACTCAATATGTAATTAATCTCTGTGCGGCGGCAGCACTGTTTGCTGGCGCACAGTAAACCAGAACATGGCTGGTTTCGCTTGCATGGCAAACCAGCGTGTATAAATTTTGCGCGCCGGAGACTGCGGTGTTTCGGCGCATATAAGCGGAGGAAATATGTTTGGAAATGGAGTTTCTGATATTGGCATTGATTTAGGGACGTGTAACACCCTTATCTATATACGGGGCAAAGGTATTCTCTTAAACGAACCGTCGGTTGTGGCGGTTGAGCGGGGAACTAAGAAGGTCGTGGCGGTCGGGGCTGAAGCAAAGAAGATGCTGCACAAGACTCCAGGCAATATCATGGCGATTCGCCCCATGCGCGACGGCGTTATCGCTGACCTTGAAACCACCGAAAAGATGATTCGCCACTTCATCTCAAAAGTGCTTCCCAAGTGGCGTATGACCAAGCCCCGCATGGTCATTGGCATCCCCTCGTGTATAACCGAGGTGGAACGCCGGGCAGTTGAGGAAAGCGCCTACAAAGCCGGTGCTAGAGAAGTCATCGTTATCGAGGAAAGCCTCGCTGCGGCTATTGGCGCGGATATCCAGATTTTTGAGCCTATCGGCCACATGGTCTGCGACATCGGCGGCGGAACCACCGAGATTTCCGTTATCTCTTTGGGCGGCATGGTCGTTACCAACGCGATACGGCTGGGCGGCGACGAATTCGACGAGGCCATCGTCAAGCAGATACGCAGCGTCCATAACCTCATCATCGGGGATCAGACAGCTGAACAGCTCAAAATGCAGATCGGTAACGCAGCCCCTGACAAGACTATCGAAAAGATGGAGATCAAGGGAACCGACGCTATCACTGGTCTGCCGCGCCGTCTGGAAGTTGACTCAGTGGAAGTGCGGGAAGCGCTTAAAGACCCCATCATCCAGATTGTGGATGAAATCAAGAAGACGCTGGGGCAAACCCCGCCGGAACTGGCCGCCGACATCGTGGAGCGCGGCATTGTTATGACTGGCGGCGGGTCTCTGCTCAAGGGGCTACACAAACTCGTGTCTAAAGAAACAGGTGTGCCGGTCATACTCGCGGAAAGCCCTCTGGACTGCGTCGCTCTTGGGGCTGGAAAGTATTTTGAATATGCCAACAACTTTGCGAGTACCCGTAGTGTCTACGATAGCTTGAATAATTAGGGTTGGGGTATGGACGATGCTAGAGATGGCAAGAAGCAGAAGAGCCGTTTCAGCGCGGAAGCTTCTGTTTTTCTGATTTTAAGCTTGGTCTCTTTCCTGACCTTGTATTTTTCAAACAACAGTTTTATTGTCGATTTCAAAGACGTAGGGCTGTCGTTTTTTCTGGGTGCGCGCAACGTGATCTATGAGGCATCATCGTTTGTGTCTCGCACGGTTCTTTCTATCGGGGAACTGGCGGACCTGCGGCGTGAATACGCTGAATTAACCGACCGTATGACACGGTATGAACAGCTTGAGCGGAATGCCGCTGAAATACGTCAGGAAAACAGGCGTTTGCGGGAACAGCTTGGTTTCTCGGAAGCGCTCGAATATAAGCACATCGCGGCTGAAATTATAGGCCGCGATCCGGATAATTTATTTTCCGCTTTTGCCATTAACAAAGGCGCGCTGGCCGGAATTGCCGTGAATATGCCGGTTATTGCCTATCAAAATGGGGTGCAGGGTCTGGTCGGGAAAGT
>JAITFA010000184.1 GCA_031281685.1 Treponema sp.
CAGGGAAGTTTGTCTTTGCCTCAGGGAAGTTTGTCTTTGCCTCAGGGAAGTTTGTCTTTGCCTCAGGGAAGTTTGTCTTTGCCTCAGGGAAAAGTTTCCCTGTCCAATCCGCCCCGCCCATGTTGCGCCGCGCCTCTGCTTAGCCTAGCTCGCCAACCAAGCGCGTGTAGAAGCCGTTTCGCCGTATAAGTTCCGCGTGGGTTCCCTGCTCTCCAATGCCCTGTTCCGTGAGTACGATGATGCGTCCGGCGTTTCTGACTGTTGAAAGCCGATGAGCAATGATGAACGTGGCGCGGTTTTTGGCCAGGTCTGTCAGCGCCTCATGTACGATGCGCTCGCTTTCGTTATCCAGCGCGCTGGTTGCCTCGTCAAAAATCAGGATGGGCGGGTTCTTGAGGAACACGCGGGCAATGCTGAGGCGCTGGCGCTGTCCGCCGGAAAGTTTCACGCCGCGCTGACCAACGTCGCTGTTATAGCCGTTGGGTAACGACATGATAAAGTCATGGGCATTGGCTTTTTTCGCCGCCGCAATGATTTCCGCGTCGTCCGCCGCGGGTTTCCCATAACGAATGTTGTCGAATACGGTTCCGGCAAAGAGGTACACGTCCTGCTGCACCACGCCGATATGCCGCCGCAGGGTTTGCAGGTCAAAGCCGCGAATGTCAGCGCCGTCAATCAGAATCGCCCCGGCGTTCACCTCGTAAAAACGGGGAATTAACGCGCAGAGGCTTGTTTTACCAACGCCGGAATGACCAACGATTGCCACTGACTCACCGGCTTTTACATTCAGCGAGATGTTTTCAAGCACGTTTTCTTGCCCCTCGTCGTACTTAAAGCTGACGTTGACAAATTCCACACGTCCCTGAATCACTGCTTCGCTGTTTGCCAAACAGTTTGTCCCGTAACCTGTTTCAGGCGCTGTCTCCATGATTTCCATGAAGCGGTTGAAGCCCGCAAAGCCGTCCTGATACTGCTGAACGACAAAGGCGATCCGGGAGATGGGAGCGGTAAGATAGCCCACATACAGCAGGAAGGTGATGAGGTCAGCGACATCCAGCGACGCGCTGCTGATCCAGAGACTGCCCGCGGCGGCCACTGCCACGGTGATAAGCTGGGCAAAGAAGTATTCCATGCCGGTAAAGTAAAACGCCTCACGTTTGTAAATAAACGTCCGTCCCCGGAAGAATTGCTTGTTGACCTCCGCGAATTTGTGCAACTCGCGTTCCTCGTTGGCGAATGATTTTACCACCCGGATTCCTCCGAGGCTGTCTTCCAGTTGAGCGTTAAGGTCCGCGAGGCGCTCGCGGTTATTCCGGTATGCGACGCGCATTTTGCCCTGGAAGAACAGGGAATAAGCTGCCATCACCGGTAAAAAGGCGCACACCACCAGCGCAAGCCGGAGATTGATGTTCGTCAGAATGATCAACGCGCCGATGAAACGCAAGCCGTAAATCATCAGGTCTTCTGGTCCGTGATGATAGAGTTCCGCGAGGTTCAGCAGGTCATTGGTGATTCGGGACATGAGCGCGCCGGTTTTGTTTTTGTCAAAGAAACTAAAGGGCAGTTTCTGGCAGTGCGCGAAAAGCTCATTCCGCATATCCCGCTCCATCCTCGCGCCCATGTTGTGTCCCATATAGTCATAGAACAGGGCGCAGGCGGTTTGGACGCTTATCAGCGCCAGCATTGTCAGAGCGCCTCTCGAAAGGTTTTGCGTAACGCCGTCAAGCGCGTTCTGGGTAACATACCGGACGCAGAGCGGCAATATAAGTGAAATTATCGACACCCCAAGGGCGCAGGTAATATCCGCAACAAACAGTAAGGTATACGGTTTGTAGAATGAAACGAATTTTCCAATTCGGTTTCTTGATTGAGACATAGATTTCCTCCGCTAGTGTTTGGACAAGCGCAACACCGGAGGCGGGTTTTTATGTGTTGAAAGATTACCAGCCGGACTAGCGCGTTGTCCTTATGAGATTGAGAGCCTTGTTGTGTGTGTTGTTTATTTTCATTGAACGCTCCTTATGTTTGTTTATACCTTTCGGCAATGGTACTGCTTTGTGCATACCCTGACTAGGTGGAAGTCCGCGCCTTGATTCGGAAGGCGCTCAAGGGAACGCCGGCTGCTTCAGGAGCCTTGCTGACAAGGCTCGCCAGTTGAAGCGACCGGCGTTCAAGCGCCTAGCCGCGACCAGCGCGTTCAAGGGCGTCTCGCGCCTGCTGGTTGCGGGGGTTGAGTTTTACCGCCTGTTCGTACGCCTTAATTGCCTGAACGCGCTCGCCTGTAGCTTCCCGGCTCAGACCCAGGCGATACCACCACGACGAATTGTTTGGGTTAAGCCTGACCGCAGTGGTATAGGCAATGTCGGCGTGGAAGAAATGCTGCTTCAGGTGGTATATCTCACCAATAAAGAAATAGGCAGTGGCGGTGGTACTGCCCTGCGGAACCGCGTTCACGTAGCGCTGCATGAAATTCAGGGCGCGTTCATAGTCTTTGAGATAGAAATACGCCTCGCCCATAGTTTCAATAAGCCGGTAGTCGGTATTCACGCGGAGTCCGCGCTCGCCCCACTGGATCACCTCGGAGTAACGTCCCTGCCGCGCCAGCGTCCAGGTAAGGATCACGTAAGATTCGGAGCTGGCAGTGTCATTGGAAATTTCATCCATACAGCGTCCTACCGCCTCGTTATAGTACGGTATGGCTTCATTCATCCGGCTCTTCTCTTCCAGTTCCCGACCGATCTGGTAGTTCTGTAGGGCGCTATACGGCTGAACCCCCAAAACACTGCCTGTTGTCTGCGCGAATACGCTTTGAGTTACGAGATACAGGACAAAAAACATTGTACATAACTTCATATTTCCCTCGCTTCTTAACTTATCGGGTAATAGAGGTCATGAGCCGATTCCGCGCCAGTAAGCCCCTACCTACTCGACGCACCAGCGCCCATGTCTCTGACACCAGCGGCACGGTCTCTGACACCGCCTGCATCCGCACGGCCTCTTGCACCAGCGTTTCCACCGCCGTTGTCTCTGGTACCAGCGCACACGTCTCTGACACCGCCTGCATCCGCACGGTCTCTGGCACCAGCGGCATCTGCACGGCCACTGGCACCAGCGCCCATGTCTCTGGCACCGGCGACATGGTCTCTGGCACCAGTGGCACGGCCTCT
>JAITFA010000215.1 GCA_031281685.1 Treponema sp.
TTTTTTCAACAGCGCGGCTTCCGTTATATCCATACCCCGATCATCACTGCCAGCGACGCCGAAGGCGCGGGCGCCATGTTTCAGGTAACGACACTGGATATGGATTCTATTGCCAAAAGCGGCAAGGCGCCGGACTTTCAGAAAGATTTCTTTGGCAAGAAGAGCTTTTTAACCGTGTCTGGTCAGCTTGAGGCCGAGACCTACGCCACAGCGCTGTCGCGGGTCTACACCTTTGGGCCGACATTCCGTGCCGAGAACTCCAACACCACGCGCCATCTCGCTGAATTCTGGATGATCGAGCCGGAAATCGCCTTCGCTGAACTGGAAGATAACATGAGCCTTGCCGAAGATTTTCTCAAGGCGCTGTTCACTGTTGTTCTTAACGATTGTACCGATGACCTAGCATTCTTTGACACTCGCGTCGAAAAAGGCATTATTAATACCCTGCGTTCCGTTGTTGATGCCCGGTTCACCCATATCACCTATACTGATGCCATTGTTGAGCTTGAGAAAAACGCCGCTGTCTTTGAGTTTAAGCCTTTCTGGGGTTGCGATCTCCAGAGCGAGCATGAAAAGTTTCTCACTGAAAAGGTGGCGCACGGACCAGTCATTGTTACCGACTATCCTAGAGAGATAAAAGCCTTTTATATGAAGCAGAATGATGATGGCAAGACGGTTCGGGCAATGGATGTGCTGGTACCGAGGCTGGGCGAAATCATTGGCGGTTCCGAGCGTGAGGCTGACCTTGGGCGGCTGGAAGCGCGGATGGGCGAGCTGGGTATGCGGCTTGAAGATTACTGGTGGTATCTTGACCTGCGGCGTTTTGGCACAGTTCCCCATTCCGGCTTTGGTATGGGCTTTGAGCGGCTCATCCAGTACGTTACTGGCATGACGAACATCCGCGATGTGATTCCCTACCCACGCGCTGTAGGGCAGGCGGAGTTCTAGCGGTAAACGGCATGAGCGGGTCTGGTTCAGACTACCCATGCCTCCATCAAATCAACATCAAGCCAGAACCGCCTTGAGTATAGCAAGCCCTTCAGAGATTTCCGCATCGTTTATCGTATACGGCGGCAGGAAGCGCAGGGTATTCTTGCCAGCCGAAAGCACTAATAAGCCCTGAGCAAGACAGGCTTCCAGTATCGGCCATGCCTCAACCGTGAGGTCCGCGCCTATCATCAGGCCGCGTCCCCGTATTTCCGTAATCTTCGGGTGGTTCCAGCCGCGAATCGTGCTTTGTATCAGGTTACCCTTTCGTGCTATCTCCTTGAGAAACAGGGGATTCGTTACAGTTTCAAGCACCACAAAACCAGCGGCGGCGGCAAGCGGGTTGCCGCCAAAGGTACTGCCGTGATCGCCGGTACTGAGCGTGTCCGCCGTTTTTTCACCGGCAAGCACCGCGCCCGCAGGCACGCCGCCGCACAAGCCCTTTGCCAGCGTAACAATGTCGGGCTGAACGCCGTAGGCTTCATAAGCCAGAAAAGTTCCGGTACGACCTATGCCGCATTGAATTTCGTCAAAGATGAGCAGTATGTCCCGCTCGGCGCAGAATTTTGCCACTGCCGCGATATATGCGCTGTCCTGAGGCTTGATACCGCTTTCGCCCTGAATGGCCTCGATGATGATGCCAGCGACACTGTTCTTGTCCAGCGCCTGATCCAACTCGGCAAGATTGCCGGACTGCACATACACAAAGCCTTCGGTAAAGGGACCAAAGTCCTTGTGGAACACATCCTGACCCGTCGCCGATAGCGTGGTGATGGTGCGCCCGTGAAAACTTCCCCGAAGGCTGACAATCGTGTGCCGTCCGGGTCCATGTTTCATCAGCGAATACTTTCGCGCAATCTTGCAAGCGCCCTCATTGGCTTCCGCGCCGGAGTTGGCAAGGAAAACCCGCTTCATGCCCGCACATGCTGCCACCAGCTTTTCAGCAAACGCAGCCGACACGTCGCTCTGGTAATAATTGCAGACGTGGTTGAGCTTTGCCGTCTGTTCCCCTATAGCCTTCACCAGTGGCGGATAGGCGTGTCCCAGACAGTTCACCGCGATACCAGCGGTGAAGTCCAGATACCGTTTGCCGTTCACGTCAAAAAGATACGATCCCTCACCCTTTGCAAACGTTACCGGCAAGCGATGATAGGTATTCATAAACACATCAGTCATTTTTTCTTCCTTAATTCAATCTTATTATAATTGTGTCTGACACCATGTCTCTGACACCACCAATGGCAGCTTTCGCCGTCTTGCGATTTCACACAATCGCGGTTCCAAGACTCTGTGCCGAGAGCAATGCGTGGGGGCGACGACCGTCGATGATGCGCGTTTCTCTGACACCGCCTGCCAGCGCTTTGATACAGCAGTCGGTCTTGGGGATCATGCCCTTGCTAACCACGCCGTCTCGCCTGAGTTGCTCCAGTTCAGTCCGCGACAGTTCGCTGATGAGCGATGACGGGTCTCTGACGTTGCGCAAAAGCCCGGGCACATCGGTCATAAGGATAAGCCGGGCGGCTTTTGCGGCAACGGCAATCTCTGCCGCTGCGGTATCGGCGTTTACATTGAGACTACGCCCCGCGTCCTCGCCTAAGCCCAGCGCGACTGAGGACACTACAGGAATGAAACCACTGTCGAGGACGCGGTTCAGTACATCAAGGTCAACGCTCTCGATTTCTCCGACAAGACCGAGGTCTACGCTTTTGATACGCCGCGCCTTGAGTAAGCCGCCGTCAATACCGCAGAGACCCACGGCTCTGCCTCCCCATGCATGGATAAGGGCGACAATCTCCTTGTTGAGCTTACCACACAAAACCATCTGTACGATCTCCATGGTCTCCTCATCCGTGTAGCGCAAGCCGTTTACAAAGCGGCTTACTTTATTAACTCTTCTGAGCATGGCGTCGATCTCTGGACCGCCGCCATGAACCAGTATAACCCGTTCCTGCCCCGCCATACGGATTAGATCCTCAATAACCGCAGCCTTGAGGTCCTCATTGATCATGGCGCTTCCGCCATACTTGATAACCGTTGTTTGCATCATGTACAAGTTATAGCATATTTTGTTGGAAATAGGCTATGATACCTTATGTGTTATTCTTGTTTGCATACCCATACTACGTTTTGTGATGGAGAGGACGATATCGAAACCTTTTGCCGAGTTGCGTATGAGAAAGGGTTTGACACCCTGGGTTTCAGCGCCCATGCGCCTATCAGGAAAAAGACTGGTTGGGTATCGGACTGGCATCTGCCGGATGAACGACTCTCCGAATACCTTGACGCGGTACGGGAGGCGCGACGACGCTGGGAAGGGAGGCTCCGCGTACTCGCCGGGCTTGAAATCGACTTTGTCCCAGGGCTTATGGGCCCTGCCGACAAAGATTACCGGGAACTGGGACTGGATTACTGTATTGGCTCAGTTCATTACCTTATTCCACCACGCGGGGAGCCTTTCGAGGTTGACGGATCCCCTGCAAAATTCGCCAAAGGGATTGAAGAAGGGTTTTCAGGAGATGCCGAAGCAATGGTGGACGCCTACTGGGATGCGGAAGAAGCGCTCATTCGCGCCGGAGGTTTTGATATCTTGGGGCATATTGATCTTATCAAAAAAAACAATCAAGATAAGCAATGGTTTTCGCTTGAGTCCGAGACCTACCACATCCATCTTGTGCGGGTCGCGGACTGTATCGCGCAGACGTATGGGGCTTCACCGTTTGTAGTCGAGGTCAACACTGGCGGCCTTAACCGAGGGAAGACACGGGATACCTATCCTTCCCTGCCGCTGCTGCGCTTATTACGGGAGCGGGACGTACCGCTCATCATCACTGCCGACGCACACCGCGCCTGCCATCTGGACGGCCATTATGCGGTGGCGCAAGAGATACTTCGTGAGATTGGTTATAAATTCGTTCATTTTTCTCTTGTCGGTTTTAATATTTGTGAGTATACTACTTATATTAGGAATCATTCCTAATATAAAAAAAAGGTTGGGTTATGAAGAAACATAGTAAGAAGCGTGACGCAATTTTGGAGCTTATCCAATCAACCTCGTCGCATCCGAGCGCTCGTTGGATTTACGAGCAACTCAAAGATCGGATACCTGGGCTTTCCCTTGCCACCGTGTACCGCAACATCAGTCTGTTCCTGAAAGAAGGAACTATCATCTCTGTTGGCGTAGTGAATGGAGAGGAACATTTCGATGGCTTTATTGATCCGCGTCCTCACTTGATATGTACTCACTGCGGGCGGGTCATTGATATCCCGGACCCCAACATGGAGCTTCTCAGGGTCATTGTTGAACAACAGCAGGAACTGCGGTTAATTCCTCATGGCTTCAATATTGATTACCGGAAGGTAATCTTCTACGGTATCTGTGAGGACTGTAGCACGAAAAACACTGAAAGTACGGAGCGTGCAGAGCAGCCGAAAGCCAAGCAGGAACATGCTGGGTGAGCATCGGGATCTAAGCTATCGGAGCCGCGAAGCTCCGATAGCTCAACGGAAACTACCGGCATAGGCCGTTAGGAATATTTCAAAATACAGGAGAAAAGAAGATGAAGTTTGTTTGTTCAGTCTGTGGTTATGTGCATGAGGGCGATCAGCCGCCAGCGGCGTGTCCCCAGTGTAAAGCCCCTGCGTCCAAGTTTAAGGCGCAGGGTGCGGGAACCGCCTATGCTGTAGAGCATGTGGTCGGTGTTGCTAAGGGCGTTGAGGAAGATATCCTTGATGATCTTCGGGCGAACTTTAACGGCGAGTGTAGCGAAGTCGGTATGTACCTTGCCATGAGCCGCGTCGCGGAGCGGGAAGGTTACCCTGAGATTGCCGAGGCGTTCAAGCGATACGCCTTTGAGGAAGCCGAACACGCCGCGAAGTTTGCCGAGCTTCTTGGTGAAGTCATCACCGACAGCACCAAGCGCAACCTCGAACTCCGTAGCGCCGCTGAGCATGGCGCCTGTGAAGGCAAAGCCAAGCTCGCCAAGCTGGCCAAAGAGCGCGGCTACGACGCCATCCACGACACGGTTCACGAGATGGCCCGTGATGAGGCCCGCCATGGTTGTGGCTTCAGCGGCCTGCTGAAGCGCTACTTCGCATAAAACACACGCCACGGTTCTTAGCCGCTGTTCCTTATGGGACAGCGGTTTTTTTTACCAGGGTAAAACCTGCCTCCACCGGTAAGCCTCATATTCTTCAAGGCGCATCAGTGGGTGTCAGAGACATCGACGGCTATCCATCAAGTCGTAGCTTATCTCCGCTTTCGGTTCGGGGGGCGACGACATTTTGCCAGCCATGTCTGGCAAAATGTGCCGGAGCAACGGCGTAGGAATGGAGCGTAGCGGAATGACCTAGCCGTTGCGGAGGCCGAGCCGCCTACTGGCGGCGAAGCGTAAACAGACCTGTTATGCGCAGTAAAAACCATTTGCTACAACTATGTTAGCAATTTTTTTAAGTTATTTATGGATTCTTCATAAATTTTTGTCTCAAGCAGCTTTAAACTCTCTACCATTCTCTCATACTCTTCACATCTCATGGCAATTGCCCGTATCATTGCTTGTCCAAGTTCCGAATTTTGAACATATATAATGCTGTTTTCACTGGTAAAACCGGATATTCCCGTAAACCTTTCGTTTATTATTATCGGTTTCAAAAAAC
>JAITFA010000019.1 GCA_031281685.1 Treponema sp.
GGAAACCTCTTGTTGACATGGAGATAAAGATAGCTTAGTGTATAACCTCGTACCCGCGCAGTGCTGGGAATGTGGACTTACGTCCGAAACGTCTGTGGACATGATAGCGTCGGCTCTTGGTGATAAGAGTGAAACTATCGTGGAAGCGGAAACCTTGTAGAGCAAGCTGAGCTTTCAGCCCAAACTACAAGCCCCTAGCTTTAGGCAGGGGGTTACTGACGAGCGTGTGGATAGAAAACTATAAAAGGAGATTTGTATGGTTATTCTGACATTGAACTGTGGATCATCTTCCGCCAAGTATCAGGTGTACGACTGGGATGCGAGGGATGTTCTGGCGGTCGGTATTGTCGAGAAAGTTACACTCGGCGGATCGTTTATTACCCACAAAGTAAAGGGTAAAGCCGAATTTACGACGAAACATGACTGTCCCACTCACACGGACGCGGTTGAACTTATCATCAAGACCCTCACCGACCCGGAATACGGGGTTATCAAGAACATGGACGTGATCGGGGCAGTGGGGCATCGTGTTCTACACGGCGGAAACAAGTTTACCAAATCCGCCATTGTTGACGACGCGGCAATGGAGGCGTTTAACGAGGTGAGAGACCTCGGCCCGCTCCACATGGCGGCTAACATCATGGGCATTAAGGCTGCCAAAAAAGTGCTACCTAAAGTGCCTCACTGCGCGATCATGGATACGGCGTGGCATCAGACTATGCCGCCGGAATCCTACCTCTACGCGCTTCCGTATGAGTGGTGTGAGAAGTACGGGGTACGGCGCTACGGGTTCCACGGAACTTCGTTTCTGTACACCGCGAAACGCGCCGCCGTGCTTCTGGGTAAAGACCCGTTTAAGACCAATCTCATCATCGCGCACCTTGGTAACGGCTCTTCCATAAACGCGGTGAAGAACGGCTGCTCTTTTGATACCTCAATGGGCCTGACCCCGCTTGAGGGTCTGATTATGGGAACCCGCTCTGGCGACGCGGACCTAGCCATACCGTTCTATATGATGAGGAAAACCGGCATAAGCGCCGAAGAGCTTGAGTCTGAACTGAATAAAAAGTCCGGTCTTATCGGCATCAGCGGCAAATTCGCGGATCGGCGAGACATTCAGGATGCGGTGGAGAAGGGCGATCCCCGCGCAACCCTCGCACAGGACATGGAAGCCTACCGTGTCCGCAAGTACATCGGCGCATATATCGCGGCGCTGGGGCGCGTTGACGCGCTCGTGCTGACCGCTGGCGTTGGCGAATTTGCGTGGTTTGTCAGGCGCAAGGTGCTTGAGGGGCTTCAGAACTTCGGCATTGTCTACGATCCAGACAAAAACATGCTTGCCCGAACCCGCAACGCTGAAACCATCATCTCCAAAGACTACTCGCGCATTCCGATCTTCATCATTCCCACTGATGAGGAACTGGTTATGACTGAGGACGCCTATGCTCTGATGAAGAAAACCTACGACGTGCATACCAACTTCACCTATTCCTTCCAGAGCAAGGACTATGTGAACAAAGGACGCGCCGCAGGTCTCAAGGATGAGCTTGCCAAAAACCCGGAACTCGCCTCCATATTGGCGGTGGCGAAATAGGAAAGACAAGGCGGCGCTTGCCGCCTCAAAACAAAATGAAATTAGATATGCTTTGTATTGGCAATGCCATCATTGATGTGTTTGCCTTGGTTGATCGGGATATGCTTGATAGTATTGGCCTCCGCAAGCCGGTTCAGCATATCGAATATGAAAAGATCGTTGAGATTCTGTCGCTCTTACCAGAATTCACCACAATCGCTGGCGGCGGCGCAGCCAATGTAGCGAAGATCGCGGCAATGCTGGGGCTGGACACTGGTTTTGCTGGTGCCATCGGTTCTGTCAGAAACGCGCCGGATCACTTTGCCGCGCTCTTTGAGCAGGAAGAACGTAACGCCGGGGTGAATACCTTCCTTGCCCAGAAAGACGCGCCGACGGGCATCTGCCTTGTTCTGCAAAGCCCGGAGGGTGAGACCTATATCGCAGCCAGCCCCGCTGCCGCAAGTCTCTTAAGCCCAGACGATATTCCGAAAGAAACGGTTCAAGCAGCGAAAGTCATTGTCATTGATGGCTATATTCTGGAGCGGGAGGCTCTGGTGCGCCACATCATGCAACTTGCCACTGAGTACGGAACAGTGGTCGCACTCGATCCGGGTTCCGTCTCCATAGCCGCACAGCAGGCGCGGAACATAGCCGCCTACTGTAGCGACTATCCGCTACTCCTGTTTATGAACGAAGAAGAGGCCGGGGCGTTTTACCATGCACTGAACCCTATTGATAATAACGAAGAAAGTGAAATTGAAGAAGAAAGCACTTTCTTTGAGAAAAAAGATATGCTTAACCCACAGCTCTATGATTTCTTTAAGAAACAGACGGCGCATGACATCTTTCCCGTTATTACCATCAAACTTGGTCCCAAAGGCGCACTTGTTTTTGCCAATGGCGCGGTCTATCGTGAGGAAGCCCTTGCCGTGATCCCGCTCGAAACCACTGGCGCGGGCGACACCTTTTGCGCGGCGTTTCTCGCAGCCTGGATTCGCGGCAAGTCCTTAGCCGAGTGTATCAGCCTGGGAAACAAAGTTGCCTCACAGGTGCTTGATGTGCCCGGCACTCACATTGACCAGCAAAAGCTGTCCCAGTTTGCCAAAACACTCAGCGGCGCAAAAGGACACGCTAGTTCAGCACTACTTTAGCGGCTATGGCTTTCGCGGTTTTCTCGTCCACGAGCTTATCGATAATGGCGATAGCCCAGTCCGCCACTGTTCCCGCGCCTCGGCTGGTGATAAGGTTCCCATCAACGACGACCCGCTCCTCCGACCATATTGCATCTTTAACCTCTGTCTCCATACCCGGATAGCAGGTAAAGCGCCGTCCCTTGAGTAAGCCCAGCGGGAACAAAACCACCGCCGGCGATGCGCAGATGGCGCAAACCAGCTTACCCGCCAACGCCATATCCCGCAACAGGGCGCTCACCGCCTCTGACCTGGCCAGATTCGGCGCTCCGGGTATACCGCCCGGCAGCAGCACCGCGTCCCAATCCGTTGCCTGCAGTCCCAGCGCCGCAAGGCTTGTGTCCGCCTGTACCACTATGCCGTGCGACCCTTTCACCATTTGCCCGCCGAGAGCGGGTGTGCCAACGGTACACGTTGTTACCTCAATACCTGCCCGTCTGAGATAGTCTATGGGGGTGATAGCCTCCACTTCCTCAAAGCCGTCCGCCAGAAAAACCAGCGCATATTTTGCCATAAAACGCTCCTTATACCGCGCCTTTTTCTCTATAGTAGCCGCGCTTGCGGAGACAGGCAAGACAAAGGGCTGGCTTTTCTAAGGTGAGCCAGACATTTGCTATGTAACGCGAGTAGTTTACGGCTTTGAGTGCCAGAGATGTTAGATGGCACTGGCGCATGTGGTGAGAGACGTTGGTATCAGATGTAGGGCGTCATGTAAAGCAGGAATTGCACGGTAAGCCTCCCATTATAATAATTCATTGTATTATTATAAAGAGTTATATATTTTTAACTTGTTAATTTGTATAAATCAAGAAAGCGAAAAAGTGCGAAAAACCCACA
>JAITFA010000030.1 GCA_031281685.1 Treponema sp.
ATACTGGATCAATCTTCGTAGCGCGTGGAGGAAGAGTTCGGCCTCCTCGCCAATCTCGAAATCAGCGGCGGTTGAAATCCGCAGGCTCGGCATACCAACGCTTGAGTAATCCATCATTGACTCTGGCACCACTGCCTCTGACACCGCGTGAGACGCTTCAATGGCGTGGGTCTCTGGCACCATCGTTACCTCTGACACCGCGTGGGACGCTTCGACGGCATGGGACTCTGGCACCGCGTGGGAGGGTTCGGCGGAGTGGCGGATCAGCCCGCCCGCGTCTGGCACCGTATGGGACACTGCGGCGGCATGGGCCTCTGACACCATCTCTGGTACGGCCTAGGGCGCTTCAGTGGTGTGGCGGATCGTCCTGCCCGCGTCTGGTACCATTGTTGTCTCTGGCATCGCATGGGGCGCTTCAGTGGCGTGCATCACTGCATCTGACACCACTGTCTCTGGCATCGCATGGGGCGCTTCAGTGGCATGGGTCTCTGGCACCACTGTCTCTGTCTCTGGCATCACATGGGACGCTTTCGCGGCGCAGCGGATCAGCCTGCCCGCGTGTGGCACCGTATGGGTATCTGGCACCCCATGGGACACTTCGGCAGCGTAACGGATCAGCCTGCCCGCGTCTGGCACCGTATGGGTCTCTGACACCGCATGAGTCTCTGGCACCGCGTGGGACACTTCGGCGGTGTGACGGATCAGCCTGCCCGCGTCTTCCTCCAAGCGTATTTCGGTAATACGAATATGCTTCTTCCGGCGATGGAACATAATGTCAATGCCAGCGTCAACGCCGAGCTTCACGGACAGGCGCGAAAGCGCATGACCGTCAAGCAAAGCCAGCACGCTCACGTTTCGCTCATACACAGCCTCCCGTATGATAGAGCCGTGTAGTCCCTGAATGAGCAGGTACGCTTTTCGTGCTGCTAATGTATTGAGCAGGGGAACCGCGCCGCTTTCTCCCCGACACACCGGACATGAGACAGCGGCGTTATTGTTCACCGCGCAGGCGCAGAACGCCTTGGTCTCCGAGGGGAACCGAATCCGTACTTCAAGAGCGATGTAAGACTTGTACATGGGCTTGATTTAATCAGCGCTGACTCAGGCAATCAAGCCCTAAACTCTGAATCCACTATGCCGCATAGTGCGTAACAACTTCAGGGTATACAACTTGATGTATAGCTTAAGACTATCCTGATCCATATGTTTCAGCGAAGGCGTATTCTCAATTAAACCATCAGCGATTTCGTTAAGAAAATCCTCATTTATCTGCGATAGCTTATACAGGGGCGCGTTCCGGCGTAGCCGGTTACGAATCAGTCTATTCATCTCGTCCATTTTCTCATCCTTATTTTTGAAGAGTTTCGCCCACTTCTCGTACAAGCGTATCAGATACCACTCCAAGGTATAGCCTTCAGGAACCAGTGCGGCCTCAAGTTTGCTACACACCAACTTGAGGGTAACAGGAACTTCTTTTGTAACAGGAATTTCTTTCGAGGCGGCGGGGTGGGTAGGGATGGATTGCTGACCGCTTCCTGCCTTTTTCTTTTGTTTCTGTTTCCGAAAAAAGATGATAATCGCTCCAATAAAAGGGAACATATAGAGAAAGGGCAGTCGTTCCCGAGCCTCGCTTAGCAGGTTTTTTTGATTGAGAAAAAGCAGAGTGGAGAGCGAATAGAGCTTACCCGTATCCCTGTCAAACAGCTTGATGAATTCACTATAACCTTCCCATGAGTTATCTATCTCCATGTAGAGCTGGGATATCTGTTTATACTCCAGCATCGCGGCAAGGGGCGGAATCAGGGAATAGAGGTAACGCCAGAGTACAATCTCAAACACGCTAGGATTGGTCATGGATTCTTCGGTTTCATATTCCAGCAAGACATCTTCCCAGTGGTCAACAATCGCGTTTTTGAGGATCGGCCGAGCGTCAAGCAGATAGCGAACACAGAGCAGGGGCAACTTCTGTTTCAGGATATACCATCGCTCATTATTTTTTTGATCAGTGAGAGTGATGAGCAGGGGAGCCTTGTCTTCTTTCGCCGTACCTATTTCATCAAAGTAGTCGGACAGTTCTTGGTGGGTGTAATGTTTTATCAACAGTGGCCGGCCATCGCTGCCTATGAAGTTGGCGATCTGTCCAGCCTTAAACAAATAGGGTGTTCTCCCAAGCAAGACAAGCAACTCCTTAAAGGCCTCTTCTTTATCTTTTCTCTTTCTAGCGATTTTGTTATAAAACGCGTTGTATTGTTCTATTATATAGGCGGCTTGCAGAACCGTACTCTCGTCAGGGGAAAGTATTTTTTTGTTTTGCAGATCATTCTTTACTTCACCGCAGAAAGAAAGCCATAGGAGATATGAGCTTTCTTCGCCTTCCAAGAGATTGTCAGCAACCTCGCCCGGCTTTTGGATGAGCTTATTCAGCATATCCCGTGGATACTCTTCCCTGTCGTGAAAGTAATGACTGAGCTTTTTCTGAAAAAAATCATGGTTTAACTCTTTGAGCAGATGATACCGCACCCGCACAAACGCCGCTTCCAGAAAGTCGTTAGCTATCGTTGAACCGAGAAGCAGTATGGAACCAAGTAGTGGATTGGGGAAACTCATGCTAATAAACGCATCCTGGGGAGGCAGATCTTCCAGTTGCGAAGCAAGGTCATTCACCTCGATAAAGATGAATGCTTCTGGAGGTAAAGAGATTTTCAGAGAGAGTTCACTGGGAAACGGGGGAATCATTCCATCTTCCGACGGCTTAAAGTTGGCATGGTAAGCATTGTCTATCAGGGTAATACAGTGCTTGGGAAGATACAGGTAACGGGACTTACCTTTTTCCTGAATGATACAGGTTCCCGCCTCAGTAAGCTGCTTAAGCTCCTCCCAGAATTTGGGTCTTGTTCCTATTGACCAGTTCTTCCATTCCTGATGTTCGCTGGCGTGATGTTTAACATACCGCTCAAGGAAGTCAAGAAACTCATTTACTTCTATGAGAGGAGAATGTTTCTTTTGCGCGTACCCGGTCAAAATCGAATACAAAGAATAGACATCAGCATTTTGCACCATGATTACCTTCAATAATTAGACTTGATGTTCACGCAATCCATAGCCTTCATCGTGGCAATCCGCACTGTCTCCAATTGGTTCCACATGAATCATAATATCGTACACTTCTACCCGTTCCTTGATAGCTTTTTCAACTGCTTCGGCGATTGTATGCGCCTCCCTTACCGTGAGCGTGGGATCGACCTCAATATCAATGTCAATGTCCCAGAGACCAGCGATGCGCCGCATACGAGTGCGATGAGGATTCCCCGCGCCGCGTACCGAATGAACCGCCTCAAACACAACGTGGTAGGATTCTTTGGTACTACCGTCCATGAGTTCAAGGTTTGTTTCCAGAAAAATCTCAATAGCCGCCTTGATCACCCATAGTCCTACAAGGAGCGCCACAACGCTATCAATTGCCCCAATGCCGGTCAGCCGTGAAAGGAACAGCCCCACCAGCACGGCAAACGAAATGCCCACGTCAGCGACCATGTTCTTCGCGTTTGCCCTGAGCATGGATGAATCAGCCTTGCTCCCCAGAACATACTGGGTCCACGCAAGGGCAAGTTTACCCGCAATGGAGACGAGCGTTACCACCAGCGCGGCTGTGTCTGGCGCCGGGCGCACATCGCCAGTAAGGAGTTGGGACGCGGAACTCAGTACGAGCTGGGCGCCGGCAAAAAACAGGGCGAAGGACAGGAGCGCTGTTGCCACGGTTTCCGCCCGGCCATGTCCCCACGGGTGTTCTGCGTCAGCGGGGCGCGAAATCACTACGGCTACAGCCAGAGACAGCGCCGCGATACACACGTCCACAGCCGAATCAATACCGTCCCCAAGCACAGCAAGGCTTTCCGTGTACAGACCAAAGCTGATCTTAAGAGTGGAAAGAAACAGATTCCCCACCAAGGCAATAAGCGAGGCGACTTTGATAAGACGCGCTTTATCCTTTGCTTGGAGCATGTTCCTTCTCACGGCGCTTGGCTTCGTTCCAGAGATCTTCCATGAGTTCAATGCTTTCTTTGCTCATTTCTCTGTTGCTTTCTTTCATGCGCTGCTCGATAAACTTGAAGCGGCGGGAAAATTTACTATTTGCCCGGGTAAGCGCGATTGACGGGTCAACCTTGAGGAAACGGCAGAGATTCACCGCCACAAAAAGTACGTCGCCCAGCTCTTCCTCAAGATGGGCTTGCGCGGTTTTTTTACTTTCCTCTGTAGTCTGTTCAGTAAGCGCATCCGCCGCTTCTCTGCTCTCGTTTAGCTCTTCCTCCAGCTTATCGTAGATGCCTTTCACATAGAACCAGTCAAAACCGGCCTTTGCCGCCTTTTTCTGGAGCTTGTAGGCGCGTTCCAGAGGCGGCAGTCCCCCATGCACCTCGTCAAGTATTGATTCTTTAGGCGCTCGCCCCTCCTGCTCAACCTTAATCCGCGCCCAGTTCCGCAGTACCTCGTTACTATCCTTAACCTTCTCACTGCCAAAAACATGAGGATGCCGCCGCACGAGCTTTTGCGAGACAGTCTCAAGTACGTCAGCCACGGAGAAGCGTTCCTCCTGCTCGTGCATATACGCCAGCATGGTTGTAACGAGGAAGATATCGCCCAGTTCTTCTTTGATATGTTCCGGGTCTTGCTCCCCAATGGCTTCAACACATTCATAGGTTTCTTCTATTAAATCGCTGCGGAGACTGAGCGGCGTCTGTTCCCGATCCCACGGACAGCCGTCCGGTGCGCGTAAGCGGGCAACAATGTCATACAAGCCTTTGAAGGCTCTTGTTTCAGATTCAGGTTTTTCTGTTTTTTCTATCATAGGTAACAGTATAGCGAAAAGACCGATGACTTTGCGACCCCGAGGCTTGGGTCTCTGGCACCAGCGAAAGGCTGGGCAACTGAAACGCTTGGGTCTCTGGCACCAACGGAAGGCTGGGCGACTGAAACGCTTGGGTCTCTGGCACCAGCGAAAGGCGTGGCGACTGAAACGCCTTTCGCTGGCACCACCGGAAGGCGTGGCGACTGAACCCTTCGGGTCTCTGGCACCACCGGAAGGTGTGGCGGCTGAAACGCCTGGGTCTCTGGCACCACCGGAAGGCGTGGCGGCTGAAACGCTTAGGTCTCTGACACCAGCGTTTGAGTCTCTGGCACATCTTCAACGTTTTTTTGCCCAAAAGAGCGTTGTCTCCGCCTCAGGGAAACTTGTCTTTGCCTCAGGGAAAAGGGCGGTTAAGGCGCCGTGAACAGAACGCGACAGGGAGAGGAAAGCCACCCGCATAACGAGTGGCCTCCTACTCAAACTCCCCTACAAGGTCAGCAGGCGGTTCAGGCGCTTTACGAAATCAGCGGGGTCTTTGAGCTTTAGCCCTTCCACAAGCAGGGCTTGATCGAGCAAAACACCGGCAGTATCGGCAATTCGCGCTTCATCTTCAATATCCTTGATACGGGTAACAATGGGGTGATCGCCGTTTATCTCAAGAATGGGCTTTATATCAGGAACCTCAGTCTGTCCCATAGCCTTGAGCATCTGCGCCATCTGGATTGACGGGTCGTTCTCGTCAGCGACGATGCAGGAAGGAGAATCAAGGAGACGGCGGGACAGTTTCACGTCCTTAACCCGATCCCCCAGCGCTTTCTTGATCCGGTCAATCAGCGGCTGTATCTCCTTCTCAGCCTTCTTGTCCTTCTTCTTGCCCAGTTCATCGTCAACGCCAGCGCGATTCACAGCCTTGATATCCCATTCCTTGTACTTGCCAATGTGGGGGATAACAATGTCGTCGATCTCATCGTCCATGATAAGCACTTCGATCTCTTGGGCAGTATAAGCCTCAAGGAGCGGGGAGGCGCGGAGGGTTTTCTCATCACCGCCGGCAATGTAGTAAATGCTCTTCTGCTCGCTCTTCATGCGAGAAACATAGTCGGCAAAGCTCACCCTGCCTTCCTGGGTACTGCTCTTAAAGCGCACCAGTTCGAGGAGCGAATCACGGTTGCCCCAATCCTGATACAAGCCCTCTTTGAGAGGCCGGTTAAACTCGCCGATGAACGTATCCCACGTTTCCTTGTTGTTCTCCGCCACGTTCTTAAACTCGCTGAGGAGCTTGTTCACCGAGGCGTTTTTGATGTTGAGCAGAATTTTGTTCTGCTGAAGAATCTCCCGACTCACGTTCAGCGGCAGGTCTTCTGAGTCAATCACGCCCCGGACAAAGCGTAACCAGCTTGGCATAAGTTCCTTGTCGTCGTCAGTGATAAAGACCCGCTTCACATAGAGCTTGACCCCGGGCTTATAGTCCACGTTGTACAGGTCAAAGGGCGCTTTCTTCGGCACATAGAACAGCGTGGAGTATTCGAGCGTGCCTTCGGCGTGGGTATGCAGGTAAAAGAGCGGCTCATCGCTGTCATGGCCAAGCTGTTTGTAGAACTCGTCGTAGTCTTCTTTCTTGAGTTCAGTCTTGGGCCGCCGCCATAGCGCCGAGCCAGAGTTAATCTTGTCGGTTTTGGTCTGGCTTGACTTAACCTTGCCCTTATCGTCGTACTCGCTCTGGTCGTAGGTGAGATAGATAGGGAAAGCCACATGGTTTGAGTAACGCTTGATGATGTCCTCGATAGACCAGCGGTTTGCGTATTCAACGCCTTCCTCGTTGAGGTGCAGGATCACGGTGGTTCCCTGGGTTTCACGGGAAGCGGGCAGGATATCAAAGCCGTCTTTGCCGTCGCTGAGCCACTTCCACGCCGCGCCTTCGCCGGCTTTGCGGCTAATAACCTCGATACGATCCGCGACCATGAAGGCTGAATAGAAGCCCACCCCGAACTGGCCGATGAGGTTGGAGTTTTTCTTCGCGTCTTCGCTGAGTTTTTCAAGAAAAGCCCGCGTTCCCGACCGCGCAATGGTTCCGAGGGACTCGATCAGGTCGGTTTCGTTCATGCCGATCCCATTGTCCGCGATGGTGAGGGTCTTCGCATCCTTGTTAAACGAAAGATCAATACGCGGATCAAAGCTCAGGTTCTTGTACGAATCATCCGCGACCGTCAGGTACTTGAGCTTATCCAGTGCGTCCGAGGCGTTGGACACCAGCTCTCGCAGGAAAATCTCGCGGTTTGAATAGAGCGAGTGAATGATGAGGTGGAGTAACTGGCTTACTTCGGTTTGAAACTGGCGTTGTGCCATAAGGTAAGTCTCCTTTTAACATTAGTATTATTGATAGTAAGATACTAAGAGGCAACTCATTAGGAAAGTCCCTGCCGGCATAAGGTTGGGGCGCGACCTGCATGGCAAGACCCGGTGGCGCGACAGCTCTGCTTCCTACGGCTGCCGTGATCTTTGAAAATGACGCGGCGCTGGCTTCCCAATGGCGAATCGCTCTCTTAATAAATTTATAAACTTTTCTCTTGACAAATCTAGATAGGCCATTATAGCCTGATAAACGTATAGAAAATCACTCTGATCTTTAAGGATAGAAATTATGAGAAAGATTGATAGTGTAGTTCATAAAAAGTGGACAAAAGACGACCTCCAGTTTTCCCTTTTGGCGCTGCCGACTACCGTGTGGTACATCTTGTTTTGTTATTTACCCATGTTCGGTGTCATCATCGCCTTTAAAGATTACCGGATTTCAGGAGGGTTCCTTCAAAGCATCATCTCGAGTAAATGGGTCGGTTTTCAGAATTTTGAATTCTTCCTTACCGGTCCGGATATTTGGATGATTATCCGTAACACCCTGGGATATAACGTGGTTATGCTTGTCTTGGGGGTGGCTCTTCCTATTACCCTGGCTCTGATAGTCAGCGAACTGTACAACAAAGCCGCCGCCAAGGTGTACCAGACGGTTCTCTTTTTTCCCTACTTTTTGTCGTGGGTTGTAGTTTCCACCCTGGTATGGGGATTCCTGAGTTACGACATGGGTATGGCTAACAGCACCCTTACCGAAATGGGCTTGCCTGCCCACCGCTGGTATATGGAGCCTAAGTTTTGGCCGGGCTTTCTGGTGTTTATGAGCCAGTGGAAGGGAGTCGGGTACGGTACGGTGGTCTACCTTGCCACTATCACCGCGCTGGATAAGTCCGTATATGAGGCGGCGATCATTGATGGGGCGACTAAATGGCAGCAAATATGGCGGATTACCCTGCCGCTGATGAAGACCATCATCATCCTTATGTTCATTATGGCGGCGGGGCGCATCTTCTATTCCGACTTCGGTCTGTTCTACCAAGTTCCGCGTGATTCCAATTCCCTCTATAACACGGTAACTACGCTTGACGTGTTTGTGTACAAACAGCTCAAGAATTCTACCACGGGTATGGCGGCGGCGGCGGCGTTCCTACAGGCGGTTACCGCGTGTCTTATGACGCTGCTGGTCAACTATATCGTTAAAAAGGTCGATGAAGAATCGGCCATGATATAATTAAGGAGAAAACCGATGGCTTCAAAGAATACGAGCGATACTCTGCGGTTTACGCGGGTAAGTCCTGTAACGAATGTCCTGTTTAACGGCGTTATGATAATCTTGGCGCTGGTCTGTATTGTCCCCATGCTTTTGGTGGTATCCATTTCTTTTTCCGCTGAGGATGCGTTGCGGGAATACGGATACCGTCTGATTCCCCGCTCGCTTTCTATGGAAGGGTACGGCTACCTTTTCAAACAGCGGGAGACCATATTGGGGGCGCTGGGAATGTCCGTCATCGTAACCGGGGTGGGGACGGTTCTTGGCGTGGTGCTTAACTCCCTGCTGGGCTATGTCCTGTCCCGGCGGGAATACAAGCTCCAAAAGTTTTATGTATGGTTTGTTTTTATTCCCATGATTTTTAACGGCGGCTTGGTCTCCACCTACTTTATCATCGCTCAGTTTTTACACCTGAAAGACAGTATCTGGGTGCTGATTATACCGCTGGCGGTTTCGTCGTATAACGTGATCCTGTGCAAGACGTTTTTCCGGGCAACTATCCCCGATTCCTTGATCGAGTCGGCAAAGATAGACGGGGCAAACCAGTTGAAGATTTTTTTCGAAATTGTTTTTCCCTTGTCCCTGCCGGTACTGGCGACCGTCGCGCTTTTCCTGAGCTTCGGCTACTGGAATGACTGGTTCACCTCAATGCTGTACATTGACAAGCCGGAGCTATTTACCCTGCAAGCCTATTTGAACCGGCTCTTAGGGGACATCAATTTTCTCGCGCAGAACGCCGCCCTGCTTGGCGTTTCCCAAGCCCAGCTTCTGGCAACCATGCCCAAAGAAGCCGCCCGCATGGCGATTGTGGTGGTCGCGGTACTGCCCATTGCCTGCGCGTATCCATTTTTCCAGCGTTACTTTGTTTCCGGCCTTACGGTTGGAGCGGTAAAGGGATAATCCTAATTATACATATGGAGGTTAATGAGGATGAAAAAGGTATTTGTTTATTTGGCGGTTGCCGTACTGCTGGTGTCAGCGGGCGGCAAGGTTAGTGCATCTGGGTCTTCCTCCCGGGATTCCGGTGGTTCCAGCTCCGGGGCGGTGCCCACACTCATCTGGTGGCAGATAGGTTCTGCCCAGGGAGGGATTGCCGAAGATTTGGCAGTCATCAGCAATTACACCCAGGAAAAGATCGGTGTGCGGCTTGATGTCAAGCAGGCGGGCTGGGGAGACGCGGGTCAGCGGTTTACCACGATGATAAACGCGGGAGAGTATTACGATATTCTCTTCACCGATTTGGGTTCCTACAACCGATTTGTAGGTATGGGGGCTTTTGCGGACTTAACGGACATTCTGCCGAAAGAGACGCCTAAGCTGTGGGATTATGTCCCCGATCTCTTGTGGAATGGAGCCAAGATAAAGGGCCGTATATATGCGGTTCCCACTTACAAGGATTCCTCAAAGACTGTCTACCAGTTCTGGGATCATGCGATAGTGGAAAAATACGGCTTGGATATTAACACGACTATCACCTGGGCTGGTCTTGACCGGGCTTTGCGGACGATTAAAGCTGGGGAAGGGGCCCGGTACTATCCCTTTATTATGTCCCGGAGCATCAACAACTTTTATTTTGACCAGTATGATTCTCTCGCGGCGGATCTCCCGGTTATTGGGGTCCGGTTGGACGATACCCAGCATCGGGTAGTCAACACGCTTGAACAGCCGGATATCCAGGAAGCCTTACGGTACTTCCACACTTGGTATGAAGCGGGCATTATCAATCCCGACGCCAATATGGTGGACGAGACCCCCAAATACCGGCCCTTCTTTATGTCTCAGGCATGGCCTGCGGTAGCTGCTTCGTACGCCACCTCTGCGGGGATCGACAAGTACGATTCGGTACGTTTCTTTGGTCCTTCCTACTCAACCGATTCCATTCAGGGGTCCATGAACGCCGTCAATGTGAATTCCAGGTACAAGACCGAGGCCATAAAACTGCTTGAGCTGGTGAACACGGACCGGAAGCTGCGGGACATGATTGCGTATGGAATAGAAGGCAAACATTTTACCTATGTCAACAACGGCACGGCAGTGCGCCGGGACCGGACCGACTGGCCTCTGGTAAACTATCAGGAAGGCAGCTTCTTTATCGAAACTCCGGAAAACACCGTTCCCCCCGGCTATTGGGAGGAAGTTCAGAAGCTAAACGAAGAGGCAACGCCGTCAGTCATGCTGGGCTTTATTCTGGATCTGGAGCCGATTCGGAACGAGGTGGCGAACTGCCGCACTACCTGGACTAAATACTTTACCGATCTGAACACCGGAGCTTCGGACCCTGCGGTGATTCTACCCCAGGCTATCGCGGAACTCAAGACCGCCGGGCTTGACAAGGTTATCGCCGAAGCCCAGCGGCAGGTGAATGAATATTTTCAAGCGCAGGGGCGATAACGCCTGAGAGTAGCTACCCGGCTTGAACGCAGTTTTGGGCCGGGTGGGTATGTCCATTGCTTTCAAGAAAAAGACGTGGATTTTTCATAAACACGCCCTAAGCCCCCATATTAAGCGGGGCTTAGGGCGTTTATAACAAGGGGGATAGCCTTACTCCATTTTACGGAAATACCGCCAAGCGGCGGACAAACACTGCTTCAAATAGAGGCGCCCTTTAGAGGCGCCCTTATAGTCACGTTGTACAGGCCAAAGGGCGCTTTCTTTGGTACATAGAACAGTGTGGCATAAGGTTGGGCGATATGCCATACCAATTCTCTTTAGGCTCCTTTGCAATCACCCTACTTACCACCTAAACGGCCTCTTATGCACCGTCAGGAAGATCCAGTTTGCGGTAGGCCGTCCCTTATTCAGGTCGGCGCGCTCATTTAACCCGGTATAAGTTCCTCCGGTATAGTATACCCATGAATAGCCGGGTAGAGTTTCGTTGTTGGCTTCGAT
>JAITFA010000049.1 GCA_031281685.1 Treponema sp.
AGCTTGTGGGGGAAGTTCAGGCCATAGACTTCAGCCTGCACTGACTTAATCGTACCCACGTTGTAGATGATACCCTTGCCACCATCGGCGGTTCCGTCCCCATTCTCAACGGGCTTGAAGCGGCTCGCAGGGGCATACGGTGTCTTAGTGGATTCATCACCCGCTTGGTCAAAACCGGGGATAGGAAACGGGGGAACGATCCGGGCTGAGGAATTATACGCCTCAAGCGGGAAATGAATGCGGACGCCCAGTACAGTCGCCGCACTACCGTCTGCGCCACCAGCAGCACTCGGAGCTTCCCGAGTGTAGCTCAGCCTCTTGTTCTCCAGCGTACGAGCTGAGGACGTGAATACAACATCCCAGTTCTCGATAGCGAGAGAAGTTTTCATTGCCGCCTTCTGTTCGTCGGTGGCGCCCGCGCCAGCTTGATTGGAAAAGTCCATCAGGGTGGCTGAATTCTGGGTAAACTTTGTTTGACGCACAGGATTACCATCGGCATCCAGTACTCCGTTACCCGGAACCTCTTGTTCATCAATGTCCGCTGCGAGTAATCTGAAGTCAATGAGCGACTTCTCATCCGCGAACGCTGAACCAACTGCTACTAATGTAGCAACCGCAAAAACGAAAATACGTTTCATGCACAACTCCTTTCATTTGAGTGTTTCTAAACTATTGCTCAAAATTATACAAACTCTTTCTAAATTGTCAACCATGTTTTGAGAAGAATCAGCGAGAAGTAGCAAATATTGTAAAAACTTGATTCCCCTCAATAAACAGTTTGACATCACGGACAAACGGGAAGTTCCGGCGTATGCCTGTGTCCAGCGTAACAAGGCTCTGAAACACATTGCCGCCGTTCAGAGACACCAGAACCGCGCTTTCCGAGAGGTCCGCGTAGACCACGCCGTCTCGGTATAGTAGGGAACGAAGCCGCGTTTCCCTGGGAAAGAGCGAGGCAAGATCGGGCGACGCCGGTCCCAGCAGAGTCTCCTCCACAAAGCGGCGTATGTTGGATTCTTCCGAAGGCTCACGGAGGAACATACGGTCTTCAACCTCAGCAGTGCCTTCATACAGGGTATAGAAAACAAAGGTTCGCCGCTCCCGTCTGGAAAGCCTGAAATCAATAAAAGCATAAACCCCGAGAAAAAACAAAAGCACAACACATACAGTAACGCGAATGACTTTCAAGTTCATTCGGCGGAAACCGAGCCGCCGTTGCGTTCAAAGTTTTTAACAAAATCCATGATTCCCTTATATAACGCCTCTGAAAACTTTTTCAAGTATGCCTCGTCGAGCATCAGGGCTGCGTCTGCCTCATTGGTAATAAAGCCCAGTTCCACCAGTACCGCTGGCATACGGGCGTTCCGTACCACATACCACGCTTCCGGCTTGATCCCACGCGACGGCAGGGCGTTACCCAGAGTCTCCTCAAAGCCGCTCAATATGGAGCGGGCAATACTGATGCTTTCAGCGGTAAACTCTTCCTGCAACATGGCGTTGAAGATTGGAGCCAAGTCATCGGCGTACTTTTCGCTGTCAATAAGGGTTCGCTGATAATCGGGGGTAAGATACCAGACCTCATACCCACGGGCATGTTTGTTAAACGAAGAGTTCGCATGAATGGAAATGTATATGATCGCCTCATTGTCCTTCAGCGGCACGGAGTTGGCAAGGTCAACGCGCTCTTCCAGAGAGGGATAGGTATCCCCGTTCCGCGTCAGTAGGATTCGCTTGTCAGGGTAGGCGAGGGAAAGGCGACTGTAAAGGTCAAGTGAAACCTTGAGAGTGATGTTCTTCTCAAGGATTTGCGTACTTTTCCCGTTGATGACATGGGTTGCTATTGCGCCGCTATCCTTACCCCCGTGTCCTGGGTCAATGATAATCGCGGCAATGCGAAACAGGACTCGCTCGTCATGGAAAGCCTGTTCCAGCCCGTTCTTGAGTGCTGTAACAAAGCCTTCCGGGAAGTGAAGCTGGCCTTTCTCCACATAAGGATTCGGACAGGACAGCAACTCTGTCCCATTAATCAGGGTGATACCCATCACCCCGGGATCACCAGCCTCAAAGGTTGCTGAATGATCCGCTATCGCAAAAGTCCCGCTCTGAAAGAACGGGTCCCAGCGGAATTCCACATTACCCAGCCCGCCAAGGCGATCCAGCGTCTCATCAAGCGTGAGCGTCTGAACTGACATCTGAACAGCGGTCTGCGCAGGTAATAGAATGGTAATAGTAATAAGGAAGATAAAAAAAAGAAAAATAGCTCGATTCATAGCTTTCCCTCCCTAGGCAATGTTGGCAAGGAGCTTCCGTTTCCAGACTGTCTTTTTCCCACCAAAGACTTCGTGGTATGTCTTGATAATGTTTCTTCCATTGTATCGTACTTCTTGCGGCTGTTCGGAGAAGGCACGGTACAGGATCATGGCCCGCTCGTAATCTTCTCGTGTGTCCACGGTTACACGCAGACTCGGTCCCTGCCATTCGCGGGGCGCAAGAGGGCGGTGAAGCTGGAACCACTCAGGATGTCCATAAAGGTAGGGACAAACGTGTTCCCGCTCCGGCGGCAACGACGCTTCTCGCTCAGCGCGCAAGAGCGCCTCGGCGTTCACCGATTCCACACCCGCGCCATAGGGCAAACCGCTATAGCCAGCGTAGTCAGCGTTCAGGCTGATCGCTTCCTGATTGAGAAAGTCAGCGGCATCGGCAAATACAAATGGGTTATCCGCTGTTGCCCGAATTACGCGATCAATACCAAAGCGCCTGATGGCCGTGCAATAGCGGCTTAACACATCGTCCTTGGAACCAACTGAAAGTTCAAAACCAGCCCGTTCCGCGAACGGAGCAAAGACCGTAACGCAGTCTTCGGGACAAGCAAGCACACGCAGATCGCAGGGTACAAAGTTCAGGGCTTCCATAACCCGAAAGACCAGCGGTTCCCTGTCCAGCGGCAGTAATGATTTTCCCTCAAGGCGGCAGGAATCAAGCCGCGCCTGTACAACTACAGCGGTCATACTTCATGCCCCTCTTGCCCGGTTACGCTTAACGGCAACGTTTTTGTTACCGGCGTTATAGCCGTAGGAATCACTGCTGCCGATACATCTGTCATCGGTATACTTGCCTCAGACGTTATCTGTTTCTCTCTATTTGTCATCCCTAAATCCTTCCCTCGTAGACGCTCAATATCCGTGGGTTCACCCACATTCTCCCACAACTCAGTGATTGCCCGCGCATCACTGCGGAACCGGTATTGGTAATCCTTGATCCAATGCCGCGCTTTGAGAAATTCCGCCCATACTGTGAAAAGATCACCGTCAACCCGCCATGAGTAAGGGAAAAAACATCTCAATGGCAGAGAAGCGTGATCCCCCTGAAAAATCGGGGCGAGGTTCTTGAGATAAAAGCGCCGGTAGCTTTCATCAGTCGTGTTATCCTCCGGCGGCGGTTCCCCGTCATAAGAGAGCCGTATAAGCTGAGTCGCGCTGATCTGCTCACCCCATAGGTAGGCGCGAAACCCAAAATCCATAAGCTGCCAATGGGTACTGCTAAGACTAGTATCAAAGCCGCCAATATCAATAAAACGGAGCCGGTCATAGATGCCCACCCCATCAAAGGGATAGAGCGATGACTGGCCTTCCCGTTCTGGCGCGAACATGAGCGTCTTAACCGTACCCTTAAATAGCGCTGGCGCTGAAATAGTCGGTAGGTTCTCAAAGTGCGAATTCTGTATCAGGGGTATGGTACACAAGCGCCGGTATGCGCTTTTCTGTCCCACATTCTTGTAAAGTTCTTCCTGCCCCAGTTGGAGGCGTTCCGCCATACGGGATGCGCCGCCAGAATGGAGGATACGCAGGTCATTCCACAGAACGAAAAACAAGGAACTACTCAATTCCGAGGCCGCGAGGTTGATCTGTTCACCAAGGCTCACGCTCTCCTTCAATAATATAAAGCGAACCTGTGGGAAACGGCCTGAGAGTTCCTCAACATCATAGCGTTCCTGCGGACCTTCCATTGAGATGATGTAATCAAAGCCCACTTTTTCCAGTTCCTGAAACAGCGTACGGCGAGGATAGCGTCCCCCACGATTGAGGATCACCGCCGACAATCCTGACGACGCGCCTCGCTCGATTCCGCCAACCGCAGTATAAGAAGGCATGGTGTTATTAAAAATTGTAGATATAGTACTCATCACATTTCTCACACAGGCCCGAATATATTGCTTCACAGTGTTGTTTATAAATCGGGAAACCGCGTTCCCAAATTGTTGCCAACTCATCGCAGAATACGTTACCGAGGGTTCCATGCTCCGCCTTTCCTGAAAGCGCTCCTAAATCTTCCCGGCAGAGTGGAACCGTCCCATCAAGGAGGATCGGCAGATCCCGCATGAGATGCCAGCAGGGACGGCGTATAAGCGGCGAGAGGTCTGACACTCCAAGCTCGGGCAATTTACCGCAGAACGGATCATACTTCTGAATAATGCTATGGGTCTCGGTCTCTTTCCAAGAACGATAAAAATTTTCTATATCATCTTCTGAGTCTTTCACCCGTATAGCCTGAACATAGGTATCTTTTGGGAAAAGTTGCGTTAGGGTTTTTACGGTTTCAAGCGCCTCGTGATAGCCCGCGCCCCTGACATCGTGATAACGCGCCTCATCATACGCATCAAGCGACACGATCCACGAAAGCGATGCGGCCAGAATACCCACACGGGAGGCGGCGCTCTTGGCTATGCTGGCAAGCGCCTCAAGTTCCGCTGTTTTCCAGCCCAGCCCGGAAGTCTCTATAATAGTAGAAAGCTGGGGACGCTCAAGCGCCGCGCCAATCAGTTCCAGCTTTTGGGGATGCAGACTGAGTTCACCCCAGAGGGAAAGGTCAATCACTGCATCACCAGAAAAGTCGCTTATTTTGTCCAATAGCGTGTTAAATTGTTCCGGCGCAAGAAAGTCTTTGGCATTAGCCCGGCCAGACCCATAACGTGGATAGGGACAGAGGGCGCAGGTCTGAAGGCATGGACCCGCGACCTGAATCGCGTAAAAGCTCGGCAAAGTCCGCAGGAGTTCCGGCTTTTCCTTGATAAGCCGTGTTATGTCATTGGCGCTGGAACAACCCGCCTCAGTAAAACGGGTAAGCAGGAGCAGGTTACGTTTGGAATCCGCGCTCAGGCTCAGGCGGTGGATGCGAAGGTCATCCGCCGCGATTTCAGTTTCAATATCAAAAGCGTTTATATCTTTCTGGAGCGCGGCAAAAATGCTGTCCCGCTCAACCGGTTCGTCATCATCGTCCAATATTTTTGAAAGCATTGCCGCAACCCCGGGCGCCAGAATTTCCGGCGCAAGTCCGTAGGGAAAACCGTCAGCGTAAGAGTACTCGGCGGCATAACGGATATGCCGCTTACTCATCGCGCCGGCAAGTCCCGCGTCCAGAAACGGGCAGTCAGCCCAGGCGTAATAGGTATAGTCAAAACCTTCTGACAAGGATGCCAGTGTAT
>JAITFA010000127.1 GCA_031281685.1 Treponema sp.
GGCAAAGACCGAAGCCTTTTTTGCGACACTGGTAGCTTCAAGCCCATGTACGCAGGCTTCGTGCAGAATGACGCCGCCAAAGCCGTTGTCAATCACCACCGGCATCTTTCCGCCCGGACACAAGTTCGCGTTCAGCATGGTTAAGGCGATCTCAGCCGTGTTTTTGCCGAGGCTGGCAAAGTTGATACTGTCATAAAACTCAAGTCCACAAAGCCGACCCGGACCAAAGAAGGCTTCCTGTTTCTCGCTTTCATTGGACGCCACAACCGCAACGCCGACCCGTGTGCGAATCCGCTTATCCTCAGCCCACAAGCCGTCGGAATTGGCGATGATCACATTCTGCGTTGAATCACCATAGCTCATCATTGTCTGGGTTATGAGCGGACTCAGCCCGGACGCGCCATTGTGCGCCTCCCTCAGCATGGCGACGATCTGGCTTTTGCGAACCGCGCCCGGAGGTATTTTGCAGACGTGAATCCGCTCAACAGCCGCCTCAAGCAGCGGATGCGCCGTAACGCGCCCCTGTTTATCCATTGCCCCCGCCGCTGTTTTCACGGTTTTAAGCAAGTTTTCCCGCGAAGTATCGTTTGTATAGGCGTAGATGGCGTTGAATCCGTTGAAGATGCGTATCCCCGCGCCGTAATCAATGCCTGCCTGCGCTGTTTCCACCACCCCGTTGATCATGGCGATAGAGTTCTTGGCGTTTTCTTCCACGAACAGCTCGGCAAAGTCGCCGCCTGTGGATAACGCCGCTTCCAGAACATCATGTACCAGTGTTTTATCCAGCATGTTTCCTCCTAAGCATAAGTATAAGAGGTCAACTGCTTATCCGCAAGCTGGGATTTGCTCCCCACACAGCGATAGCTTGTTCCTTGACAGGAACTGGACAACGGTCTATAGTATTTTGACTTATAAGGAGAAACTGAGATGAGAATATGGATTTCTATAGTCTTCGTATGCGCGATACTACTCTGCCGGATAAGCTTTGCGTCCGCTGTCCCTATGTATCACAAGGCGCCAGAGCTTCCTGACGCAAAGCAGTATATCCTTGACGCGCTCACCCAGAACAAGCTGGTGTTTGTCGGTGAATACCATACCCAATTAAATGAAGAGCTGTTTATTGCCGAGAACCTGCAAGCCTTCTATGACGCCGGGTTGCGATATATATTTGTGGAAGGTAGCGAACTTGACGATGATCCTTCCCAAACGCCTTTACTGATATATCCTCCCTGGCGAAACGATGTCGGCGGGCGAATTGCCGGTGGAACATACGGGGGAGATGCCATTGGCCAGGCAATACGAACAATAAATGACGCCGTCCCTGAAGCGGAACGAATAAGGGAGATTCCCGCCGAAGCGGGTTATAATCCAGCGCCCGGAGAGAGTGATCTCAATAAACGCGATCAGCAGGCGTTTAAGAATATCTCCGCGTTTATGGAGAAACTGCCGCCCAATAAGAAAGCGATGATTTTCTATGGAAGCGATCACGGACGGACAAAACCGGCGGAATGGCGAGTCGATAGCGGGGAGCCTTTTTTATGGACGCCGATGGGCGCATATCTAAAAGAACAGTACGGCGATAATTTTATCAGTATGGTTCCCCTAAGCGCTAAGGACGAGATGCGCTATCTTTCTTTGGATATACCTGAGCTGCAAGATAGCGGAAGCAAGCCAAAAATGGCGCTTTCAAATAGCAGCCATGATGTTGTGAATAATGCTCGGATACGGCAAGTTTTATCTCAACACGATGCTGCTCTACTGGATCAGGAAGCCCTGTACGGCATTGGCGGTAACTATTATCCAAGCTATGAGCAGCTTTTTGCCATGTATAACGCTTTGCGTAACCTTGAAAACAGCATTGATATGTGGAAGGATGACGTCGCCACATTCCGTTTCCAGGAGCAGGGGCAATATGTACAGCTTATCTATTATCTGAAACTATGGCTTGGCGATAGTTTTGATTACCGCCTGTGGGATACCGTGAAGCCAGCGCCTGTGGTGATTCGCCTGCGGGATACCAAGAACTCATTGCGTGAGGCGCTCGATAACTTGAACACTAGCGCCATTCAAGAGATTGCGCTTACGCTCAACGCGCAAGACGCGCAGCATACGCAAAGAATGCGTGATTATACTAAGGTAATGTTAATGTCGGGTGTAATGCCTCTTGTTTTGGAAAACCCCAGTGAAGAAGCGCTTCAAGAGATATTCCCATGGATAGCGGATCACATGAAAGAGGCCATCGCGCTCTTTCCCCAGGATTTATGGTCCTACTATTGGCTTGCGTACGCGGAAACCGAATTAGGCGATTATGACGCGGCTATAGCGCATTGGGAATACATTATCGCCCAGCCCCTGTCGTACTGCCTGGAAACATTGCCCAGGGTGTACCAGAAACTGAGCGCGTGTTACGCCGCTAAGGGCGATCAAGCCAAAAGCGGCGAATACAGAAAAACCGGCGAGAGCCTGCTTAACGAGCATGATTTGATAGTAACAAACCTTAATGACGTGAGATAAGCAAGTCCGCAAAATCAATTCCCGCGGTGTTTTTATGAGACTCGTCATCGCTTCCATACTGACTCAGGGTTAGCGCAAAAACCTTGCTGTTTCGGCTGCGGTCGTAGTTCTTGCGCTCAGGCAGGCTTTCGGCGGACACTTCCTTAAACCCCAGAAACTCAAACCAGTCGTGGGTACGGGTGGTCAGCACAAAAACGCGGCAGAACCCCTCCCTGTGCGCGCGGTCGATGAGGAACTTGACAATACGCCGGCCCAGACCCATATCCGTATAAGCTGGGTCAGTGGCAAGCGCGGCAATTTCAGCCTGACCATCCCCCCAGTCGTGAAGCGCGCCGCAGGCGTGAATCGAGCCGTCAACCTCAAACACCACATAATCAGCCTTCTTTTCCTGAATCTGCTCGGCGCTCCGGCGGATCAGATTTCCCTTCCGCACCAGCGGTTCCATAAGCCGCAGGATCACCGGTATCTCCGAATGACGGAGTTCCCGAATCGCCTCATGCTCATCAGCGTATATCATGGTACCCGCGCCCAGGTTAGAAAAAAGCTCCCGAAGAATCGCGCCTTCTTCTCTGCCGTCTATGATATGGGCGCGGTCAACACCAGCCTTCACCGCCTGAAACGCAAGCCGCAATTCGCGTAACGCCGGATCATCCCTGCTGTTTGGCGCGTTAAGCTCAATGATGCGCTCCGCTTCCTGAGGCGTCAGACGCAGAATGCGACCGTTTTCCCCCAGAGTGATATGCGGAGGAACCTGATAGGCGCCGGGACGCACCCCGGCATTGGCAGAGACGATAAACAGCTTTATGGCGTTCAGAGCCGTGGACACGGCAAGCGCAATCTCATCACTCGGTACGTTGTAGGGTCTACCCACCGGACTCCAGCCAATGCAGGGAAGTATGGGAACAATACTCTGGGTCAAGACCCGCTTAAGCGAGTTGACGTAGATTTTATCCACTATGCCGGTGTTTTCCATATCAACGCCCTGTATGACCCCAAGCCCCCGCGCCCGGACAAAGTTACCGATCACGGCGTCCACACGGTCGGCAGAAAGACCAGTCATAAAGCGCGTAGCCGCATCAAAAGCCGCCATCTCCACAAACGGAATCGCGGACGTGGTTGTGATCCGCACGTTTCCCGCGTAACGGGAAACAATGTCGTACTTTTGCAGCACCGCATTGATGCGTTCCTTTGCCCCCGGAACAATGACCACGCGGAAACCGGTTTTGGCGAGCAGGGCGAGGTCTTTCATAAGGTAAGGAAAACTCGACACCTCAGTAACAGGGAAATCAATTTTGAACACCATGGTTGAGCCTTCAAAGCGGCTCTGGTAGTGGAATGCCTCCCGAATAAGGTCAACGGCTGATTCATGTAACATAGCTCCCTATTATCCCGAACTGCGGCATA
>JAITFA010000199.1 GCA_031281685.1 Treponema sp.
CGTTAGCCGATTTAAGCATCGGCTGGGTCGTTTGGAAAACTGGATCGCGCTGAGCCACGACCGGCGCTTTGAACACGTCAAGTCCCTTACGTGCGATGTTTATAAAAAACGCTGGAACGCTCCGTCTCCACGAGTCGTCGTAAAATGTAGAGATAGGAGTAACCGTGCTATCTTCAAACAAAATTCCCCCACGCGGGAATGAATACACTTTCTTCAAAAGCCTCTATCTCCTCAAAACCTCACTGGAGTCTTGAAAGTTATTTTTTGTAACTCCTTCAAAACCCTACTAGGATTCTGTAAGGTTATCTTTAGTAGTCCCCAAGCTGGGATTCTGAGAACTGTACCATCTCTGTATAATCCGCGAAATTCGCCAGAAAGTCCATAAGCTTTTTCAACGGAAACAGCGCTTTCATTGAAACCGCGGCTTCCGGCAAAAATGCCGCGGACAGTTCTCGCGTACCGGCAATGAGACCATCCGTTCCTATATCGTAACGCAAATAAGAATTTTCATTAAGTACCCTACTTCCTAACGGGCGCAAAGTAAACGAGGTCTGAAACGCAATATGCGCTTCATACTCAGCGGCGCTAATGAGACTGGCAGTAAGCTCGCCTGACGGCGCGTGATAGAGCTTGAGCCGTTCTACGATCACAGGCAGAGAATGTGCCGACAGAGCGACCACGACAACGAACAGGACAACGGCGCCAGCCACGACGAGGCGCTGCGGCATCCGTTTCCCTTGTGAGGAAGCCGCGATCCGCCTGACAACACATAAGGCAAACCGCCAAAGCAGAAACGCCAAAACACACGCCGCGTCAGCGAAAGCAATATACAGGTAGCGCGGTTCACGATCATAACCCAGCCATTCGATTGAAAAGGGGATGCCGTCCAGTCCCTTTGCGATGGCGGCTTCCAGATTCGCGTTACCGCTCCTTGTTCTGTATATCCAGACCGTATTCAGTTCTTCCAGCAGTGAAGGCCGTATAAAGGGGATAAAAAAAAGGCGCTGGCCATTACGAACAAAGAACGAGTGAAGCCGCGCCGCATAGCCATCGTCACGAGGATCGGGCCGCAGAGCTGAAGCCCCAAGTCGCTCCTGATACTCCTCAAGCGAAAGAGAGAGGATTGTGTCAAAATCGTTCAGAAATACCCTTTGGGTTGACTCGGATACAAAGTCGATTGAGATATAGTTATCAATTGACGCGGCCAGACGCTCGCCAATATCGCGGTCAGGCAAAGCGGCGTCCACGCGGAGAACCGCGTAGCCTTCGGAGGCTTCGTCAGGCAGGAGCGTGATAACCAGCAAAAACACGCCGCTCCCCGCAACACACGCGCCAAGACTTGTCGCCAGTATGAGCAACGCGGCTTTGAGCCTAGAGGCTGGCATACGCTGCGGCGATGAACACCCCAAGAAGCACTCCAACAGCCACTTCAAGCGGTGTATGTCCGTTCACTTCCTTTACCGGATGGTATTCAATCGCCAGTTTCTGCTCCACGTTGCGTCCCAGCTGGTTAAGCACCTTTGCCTGAAGGCCTGAGGAACGCCGCACCCCTAGCGCGTCCCTTATCACGACAAGGGCAAGCCAGAACGAAACCATAAACAGATTCGAGCCTATGCCTTCGATGAAGGCCACAGAGGTCGTCATAGCGGAAACCAACGCCGCGTGGCTTGAAGGCATCCCACCGGTACGCCAAACGCTAATCTCAACCAGCTCGTGGAAGGTTTTTTTACGACGGGAAAGGAGTACGATTGCCGTTTTAATGAGTTGCGCCATGAACCAACTTGAAACAGCCGATAGAAAAATGGGATTTTCAAACAAACTCTTTAGACTCATACTACGCATTGCCATTACTTAACTTTCCTTCACGAGAAAATTTTTGTCAAGACTTTACTAGCACGGCGGAATCGTATATGAAAACCAGACAGGTGTGATCTAGGCTGGATCGTAGGTGTGATCTAAGCTGGATCGCAGGCGTGATCTAAGCTGGATCACAGGTATGATCTAGGCTGGATCGTAGCCGTGATCAGGAACGTAGCGGCTGCTTGAGTCTCCCTCGGTGCCAGAGACCTTGCCGACGGCTGCTTTGGTGTCAGACGCCCTGCTGACGACTGCTCGAGCCTTCTTGGTGTCAGAGGCCCTGTTAGCGGCTGCTTTGGTGCCAGAGACCTTTCCAGCGGCTACTTGCCGTGGTGCCAGAGGAAAGCAAGGCGGACGATGTATTGAACAGCCGCTTGAACCGGGCAGTCGAAAGGCTCTTGAAAATAAACAGAGAAAAGGGCAAGGTGAAGCAGCCTTCTGGAGAGGGGGCGGTCAGGCCAGAGTGGTCTAATTTCGTCTAAGTTTTAGTTTTGAAGAACCAAACTCTTTTCAGTTAGATTAATTCTGAGGCAATGCAAAAGTTTGACAACAAAAGGGAGATTTTATGCTACGGAATATATCCATTAGGATACGGATCAACATCATTATCAGTGTATTGGCGCTTACAATTATTGGGCTTATGGTAATGGGTTACTGGATGGCGCACAACATTATGGATAAGGGGATTGCCGACGCCGAGAAGGTGATGCTTGAGGGACAGAAGGAAAAGATCAGACTGGGTACCCAGTCTATGGCTGTGGCTCTGAGCAAGGCTCTTTCCGGCGTAACAGACCGGCAGGAACAGCACGATATTATCAGTTCTTATATAAAGGATTACCGTTTCGAGGAAGACAAGTCCGGTTACTACTATACCTACATCGGTACGGTGATCTTCATGCATCCTACCCTGCCCCAACGGGAAGGCGAGGACTTGGGCCAGACCGCTGACGCGAACGGGGTCTACTACGTGCGGGAACTCTACGAGAACGCGCAAAAGGGCGGCGGCTTTGTTTCCTTTGTCTTTCCCAAACCGCCTTCCATGGAAAACGCCCCCAAGCTGGCCTACGTGGAGTACATTTCGGGTACGGATATCTGGATCTCCACAGGTATTTATGTTGACAATATCGACGCGCACAAAGCCGCAGTGGAAAAAAGTATGTCCGCCTTTCTTCGCACTCTGATGATCATTGTTATCATCTGCCTCCTTGCCTTGGTGCTTATGGTACTGGTGCCTCTCTGGGTGTTTACCCTTAGGTCCATCACGAAGCCCCTGCGAGAGACCGTCCATGTGGCAGAGCAGCTTGCCGCCGGAGATCTTACCGCGAAGCTTGCCGTGAGCGGGCGTGACGAGATAACCGAATTACAGAATTCCTTCCTGCGTATGACGGAAAACCTAAGGGGCCTAGTAGAAAATATCGTCCATTCTTTCAACGTGATGAAGTCCAATGATGAGGAACTGAACCGGGGGATCGGTGATACCTCCCGTGCGGCGGAGGAGATAAACGGCTCTGTCCGTAACTTGCAGGATATTGACGGGGAACTTAGGGGAGCGACAGGGCAGGTAAAGCAGGATATTTCCAATATTGACGGGGAACTTACCACCCTGGGCGGGGTTATCCGGGAACAGAAGGATCAACTGGACATTTCGTCCTCAGCCATTGAGGAAATGACCGCGAATATCGCGTCTATCGAAAAGCGCATATTTATACTGGGGGACAGTCTGAACAGGCTGGTGGAAAGCTCCAATACGGAACACAGCCATATCACTAAATCCACCGCGACGGTCAAACAGGTGGAAGTCGATTCAAATACGCTGCTGGAAATGAACAAGGTTATCGCGACGGTAGCGGCCCAGACCAATTTGCTGGCAATGAACGCCGCTATTGAGGCAGCCCACGCGGGGGACGCGGGCCGGGGTTTCGCGGTGGTGGCGGACGAAATACGGAAGCTTTCGGAGACTACCGCAGTACAGGCGAAGAATTCCAACCAAACCCTGACAGC
>JAITFA010000034.1 GCA_031281685.1 Treponema sp.
CCCCGCCCCAAGGCGCAAACAAGTCTGTTGCGGGGTATTTACCCAACGGAATAAAAGGAGTGTCAGCATGGCAAAGAAATCATCATGGAAGGTTTGGCTGAAGCGAAACCATCTCACCAGAGATGTGGAAAACGACTTCATCGCTGAAGTCTCTACTATCGGAGAAACCCTGCGTAACGACGACATTGCGGCGCGCATTGTCGCGGGGCGTTCTGAGCTGCGGCTCGAAACCATCATGAGCATCCTCACTGCCCGGGACGAAATCGTGCGCGACGCCATTGTCAAGGGAACCGCGGTTCAAGACGGGTGTGTGCGTATTGCCCCGCGGATAAACGGGAACTGGATCGGTGTGTCCCACGCTTTTGACCCGCAGGCGCACAAGATAGGCATTGACGTGGCTCCCAGCACGGAATTGCGGGCCGCGCTTGAGACGGTCGGCGTTGAAGTGCTTGGCGAGAAGGACTCCGGCGCGTTCATCGGGCTTGTAACGGACGTTACCACCGGCAAGACGGACGGCGCCATAACCCCAGACGAGGACATTATTGTAATTGGCGACAAACTCAAGATACAGCCGGAAGGCGAGGCTGACGTAGGCGTTTTTTTCGTGGACGCAAACGGCCTGGAAACGCGCGTTACCCGCAAACTCACGGAGAACCTTCCCAAGAAGCTTGTGTTCCGTATTCCCTTGCTTCCCGCCGGCTCGTACTCCTTGAAAGTCGTTACCCGTTTTTCCAAATCAAACGTACTGTTGCAGGAGCCGCGTACCATAACTTACGAATTCCCCTTGACTGTGCAGACTCCGTCTGTTTAGCGTACCTCGCCACTAAGCTATGGCGCGTCTCGCCACTGGGTTATGGCGTGTCTCGCCACTGAGCTATGGCGTACCTCGCCACTGAGCTATGGCGTGTCTCGCCACTGGATTATGGCGTACCTCGCCACTGTAAAAGTGTCAGACACGCGGTCGCCTGTCAGACATTGAAGGCTAAATACGGGAGCGTTCGGCCTCGCTGATGAGTCTGTCATATTTTCTGTTTTCTTCTTCCAACAATTTCAGTTGATTGTTTTGGCTTTCTACTTCCAGTTCCTTAATACGTCTTTGTTGCTCCTGTATTTTCAGGTCTGTTCTATTTTTCAAACCTTTATATATAGCTAGCGGTATGCCTATTCCCACAGATAATATTCCTAGTCCTATCAACACCTGACCAAGACCCACACCAAGCTCCCAAAATATACCCATTTTAACCCGCTCCTTTTACGATTCAGCACGGGATAAAATCATCCGCGCTTGCCTTCATCTTACTACCACACCTCTCACTCGAACAATATATTACCTAGCGATTGGTGCCAGAGACGCGGGCGGTGTGTATGTCTGGCACTATGCCTCTGGCACTACACCGCCGCGCCTTGAACATTCGTTCTGTCATGATTAGACTCTATTGTTATGATTGATAGAAAAGCACTGGTAAGCCGGCACAATCCGGTGTTCATTAAAACCAAAACCGCAGACCCGCTCTCACTGGGGAATGGGCGCTTTTGTTTCACGGTTGATTTTACCGGACTGCAAAGCCTCCCGCAGAGTTTTTCTCCTTTTCCCCTTTGTACCATGTCAGAGTGGCTCTGGCACCGGTATCCGGGCGCGCCAAAGGACGATACGCGACTCAGGCTCACTGAGTATGACACCTTCGGGCGTCCGGTTGGCTATGCCACTGATGAACATGACCAGGAACTGCTGTTCAGGGGACTGCGGCAGAATGCCCACCGCGCAAACATGGCGCGACTGGGGCTGAAGCTGGCCGGCGTGTCCTATGAACACTACACAGCAGAGCAACAGGAGCTTTCGCTCTGGGAAGGTATCCTCACATCACGCTTTCTGCTGAAAGGTAAGGCGGTTCTGGTTGAGACACTGGTACATCCTGATGAAGACACGATCTGTGTTCGTGTCGTATCTAGCCTCGTGAACAAGGGTCTGGCGCTCACGATTTGCTTTCCCTACGCCAGCCATAAGAAGGCTGGCGAGGAGCCGGTCGTGGACAGCAGACATTATACAAGTGTGGAATGGCAGGGTAAACAAGGCCGCTTAGTGCGGCGTGTCATGGACGAGACGTCTTACGCGGCGCAAATTCTGGTGAGCGCGGGTGGAAGTGTGATGTTCGATAAGAATCATACGCTTACGCTGAGAGGGGTTGATGAAATGCTTGAATGTTCGATACGTTTCACGCCGGAGTACCGCGCCGATCTGCCGGAAGACTTTTCAACTGGTAAAAAAGCGTGTATTGCGTTTTGGGAACGCTACTGGAACGAGGGCGCGGCCATTGACCTTAGCGGCTCACGCGATCCTCGCGCCGCTGAGCTTGAGCGGCGCATTGTGCTTTCCCAGTACCTCACGGCGATACAGAGCCGGGGCGTGTATCCGCCTGCCGAGACTGGCCTGACCTGCAACAGTTGGTATGGTAAGTTCCACATTGAGATGCATTACTGGCACAGCGCCCACTTTGCCTTATGGAATCGCGTTGCTGAACTGAAAAAAAGTCTTTCCTTCTATAAACAGATACTGCCTGTGGCTTTAGATATTGCCGCGCATCAGGGGTACGCGGGCGCGCGCTGGCCTAAAATGTGCGACCCATCGGGGTATAACTCGCCGTCGTCAATCGCGGTGCTGCTGGTATGGCAGCAGCCGCATCCCATCATGCTGGCGGAACTCTGTTATCGCCGCGAACCAAGCCGCGCTTTTCTTGAGGAATATCGTGAGGTGGTGCTAAAAACCGCCGAGTTCATGGTCAGCTTCGCTCACTGGGACGGCGAGCGCTATGTGCTGGGAGCGCCGCTCATTCCTTCGCAGGAGCGCTTTGACCCGCGCACAGTGCTTAATCCCGGGTTTGAGGTTGAGTACTTCCGTTGGGCGCTACGGATGGCGAATATTTGGCTCACGCGGCTGGGTGAAGCGCCAGACGTGCGTTTTGCCAAAGTCGCCAGCAAACTCGCCGCGCCCGCGACCAATGACGGCGTATACATTGCCCACGAGAACTGTCCGGCCACATTCACGGAAGCGCCGTTCTACACTGACCATCCGTCCATGCTCGCCATGCTGGGCATACTGCCCGGTGAAGGGATAGACTACGAAACAATGGAGCGTACGCTCAAACGGGTCTTAAGCGATTGGGATATTTCCTCAATGTGGGGTTGGGATTTCCCCATGATGGCGATGTGCGCGGCGCGACTAGGCTTGCGCCGTGAAGCTGTTGATCTGCTGCTTATGCACACACCCAAGAACACCTACCTCAGCAACGGACACAACGCCCAGGCCGACTACGAAGACCTGCCCCTGTACTTGCCGGGCAATGGCGGCCTCCTGCTTGCTGTTGCAATGATGGCCGCAGGCTGGGACAACGATGACAATACAAGCGCCCCCGGCTTCCCCAACGATGGCTCGTTCACCGTACGTTCAGAGGGATTGAGCAAGTATGTGTGAAGCGTCAATAACCTTTCCCAAGCCTGAGCGTCATCCCGATCCACGCCTCTATTATTATTTGTTTTAACCGTTCACTATCTGGAGTATTGCAAGCACCCCCTTTTCAGACACAATTTCCGCTCCAACCGCTATAAAGCAAAATATTGATATTAGCTAGGGAATAATTTCCAACGCAGACGGCATATTTTTGCTGAGGGTAATACTGACATAGCCATCGACTGGTCTATTAAAAAGAATTATTTCAAACCCTTAGCGGCAATTTCGTTCACTCAATGCCTAATTTTCATCGTGAGATATGGGACAGAATTTTGAATTGCTTATGCATTGGCAGACCTTGTACATTGTTGTATAACGGTTGGCTATTGTTTGGTAATTTTAGCCTGTTCATTAATGATTATTTTTAAGAGAGGGTATAGGGAAGAAAGAGCCTGGCGACGACCTACTTTCCCGCACAGAGGGTGCAGTATCATTGGCGTAAGAGGGCTTGACTTCCGTGTTCGGCAAGGGAACGGGTATAACACCTCCACTATGATCAC
>JAITFA010000012.1 GCA_031281685.1 Treponema sp.
CCATAGCATTTTCCTCTCTATATTGAAACGAATGTTTCATTCGCTAAAACGAATGACCTAAAAGGTGAAACGGCTGAACCGTCCGTTGTAACGGCTGACTCAGGATTTGAAAATCCTGACCCGGGATTTGAAACTTTTGACTTGGGATTTGAAAATCCTGACCTAGGATTTTTAACTTTTGACCTAGGATTTGAAAATCCTGACTCAGGATTTTTAACTTTTGACCTAGGATTTGAAACTTTTGACTTGGGATTTGAAAATCCTGACTCAGGATTTGAAACGGCTGACCCGGGATTTGAAAATCCTGACTCAGGATTTGTAACTGGCGACTCAAAAGCTGTAGCTTCTGACTTAGAAGCTGCAGCGGATGACCTGTCCGTTACACCGGATGAGTAAATTTGACACTGTTTTGGGGAACTTGGATAAGTCTGTGGTTTATCTGTATAAAAAAGCGGGAATTTAAGCGGTTTGCTTAGTAGGCAGAGAGAGTGCTTATTTGCATAGTATGAGCCGGGAGAGGCGTATGCTGTCTTGTTACCTGTTGGTTTCAAAAGCATACGACTATTCTAATCTTTACGCTAAACATGTCAAACGGGTATAGCTTGTTTTTCGCAAAGACTCCCTACGCCGGTGTCAGCGACTGAGCGTGCGGCAGGCAGGCGGTACCAGAGGCCCGTCAGAGAGGTTCGGGCGCAGCAGGCGGTGTCAGAAGACGTTGTGTCTCCTTGCGGGCTTTGCTTAACGCGCCAGTGAGTCAAAGTAGCCGACGACAAAAACCGCCGGAGAGTTCCAGTAGATCGCGATTTCGTTTGACGACGCGGTTGGCGTATGGTCGATCCAGAACTTGGCTGGTGGCGTATCCGGCGGGATCGTCATCTTAGCGGCTGCGTCTGGATGTACCTTGTTGGGACCGCCTGACACCAAGCCGGGTATAGGCGCGTCAATGCCATCGGCATAGGAAGGCCGGTGGTGGGGAAAACGGAACGCCTTTTCGCCAAAGCCCGTAACAAAACTGTAACCAGTCGCGTTGATTCCGAGGAGGTAATCGAGCTGGGACTGCGCCGCGTTCTGGTACTTGTCTAGGTGGGTGAGCAGCTTGGCGCAGATCATGACGATGGCGTTGTTGAGAATAGGCAATATGCTTCCCCAGATGTAGTTATCCGCGGCAAGGGCGGTTCCATAACCACTTTTTTGGGCAAGTTCCACAATCTCGTCGGCGCGCTTGAGGAAACGGTCGCGCAGGCTTGAGAGAAACATTGGTTCCAGCGTGTCCTTAACGATAAACAGACAGCACAATGCGCCAAAACCAGCGGTTTCCCGCCAGCCGAATTGGGCAACATCAACCTTGTCCACGCGCTTTTTTATGGCAGAGAGGTACGACGCCTCATTTGTGGCGGCGTAGAGTTCGCAGGCAGCCCAGAAAAGGTCATCTTCACCATTTGGATCGCTGTATTCGCCGGAGCTGAGGTTCGGCGGATTCCTGAACGGGACAAAGTCAGGGTGTTTCTCAAGGTATAACCAGGCTTTTTTCGCGGCCTGCAAGAGTCTTTCAGCAAGAAGCGGGTTGTACTTCCGGTACACACGGTAGGCTTGCGCGTTTATGGCGGCAAAGCACGCGGTAGAGCAGTGCGAAACGTCAAAGAGCAGGATATCCCCACGGTCGTCTTCGGGCATGACAAAAGGCGCGAAGTAGCGGGTGGTAACTTTGTGGTACACGCCGCCATCGGCTCTCTGCATCTTGAGCAACCACTCAAGCTCATAGCGGCACTCGTTGAGGATATCGGGAACCCCATTGCCGCTTTCGGGAATGGCAAGCTCCTCGTTAAACACATTGGGAAAGAGTTCCCATGCGTAGAGGATATGAGAAACTGCGACTGCCGCTGGCTGAACATAGCGACCATAGTCGCCAGCGTCATGCCAGCCACCCGAACACTCGATAAGCACGTTCTCATCAAGGGTTCCGTCGGCTTTCACCAGGGTAGCCCTGCCCAGATGACAGGCTCTGTGCTGAAACTCACCGGCGTAACGCGGCTGGAGCGAACACCCGCAACGCTGGTAATACAGCGCCTTTACCAGCGCGTTGTTCAAGTCGTGGTAGGGACGCGCCTTGATCTCGATGCTTACCTTTTCCCCATCGGCTATGAGGAAATAGCGTCCCGGACTAACGAGGCTTGAGAAGTCCACAATCCGCACTGTGTCGCCTGAAGCCTCGTCATACGCTGGTTCAGACAAACGCGGCGCGCAGACTTTTGCGTGGCCATTGGCATCGAGAATGACGCAGAGTTCCCCCTGCCCGGTTAAGACGGCTCTCTTGGGCAGATTGCTGTCATACCCAACTTGATTGTAATGAATGCTCATGTCCCGCTCCTTCAAAATTAGAATCTTGTTACAGAACCGACGTTTACAAAACGTTAGCTCTAATCCCATCTACCCCGCTGTTTACTAATTTTAACCTGACGTTTGTAGGTGTTCCAGTGAAACGTATTTATTTTAAAAATATTCGCTATCTGTAGACAGATAATTTTGTCATCAACTATGCGTATAGTGTTCTCTTCAAACATCTTGCTAATGGTTGCGGACCCTTCAGCAGGGCTAAGACCAACCATATTGCTCAACTCTTTTGGGCCAAAGTCAAACGTATAGTCCTTTTTACTCTCTGGATCAACACGATTTTTCTGAAGCTGAATCGAAAGCATATCGTACATACGGGCTACCGGATCGGTAAGCAGGGTGCTGGTGAGTTGTTTGTAAACAAGCCAGATTCGCTCGGCAAGTATAGTCGTGATCCGTGCGGTGAGATCAGGCAAATCAACTACTATACGTTTGAAGTTTTCGAGACTTACTGCCATAACCTCACACTCCTCATAGGCCACAGCGCTCGCTGTTCGGGGCTTATTCTCCAGCAGAGCCATTTCCCCAAAGATATCGCCCTCCTTGAGAACAGCCAGAAGCACCTCGTTCTGCTCAATAATCTTAGTGATCTTCACCGAGCCTTTCTTGATAATAAAAAGCTCATCCCCAGGCTCGGCTTCAGAGAAGAACATCGTGTTCTGGGGATAGATACGGTTCGAGCCTTCGATTCGGTACGCGATCTCGGAAGGGTCAACCTGAAAGCCAATCTCCATGAGACGGTCCTTGGCAAGATTCACCTTATCGCCGTCAGGACAGTGTTTCAGATACTGCTGGTAGGCAAAGTATGCATAGTTGTACCACTTTCGGTGTGCGTAATACTCGGCCACATCAAACAAGTGAGACACATCTTCGTTTGTCCTCTGCTTTAAGGTACGAATCGTAAGCGCTTCGTCCAGATAGCGCATCTGTTTAGAGAACTGCCTGATGATTTTCATAGCCAATGTGCTGTTGTTACGGATAACATCGCTGTACTGCTCCTTCTGTACCGAGAGTACAGATACATCGGTCAGCGCCTGAACAGTTTCAATATGTCCGTGACTCGACATGGTTGAGATAACTCCACAAAGGTCTCTTGGGCCAAGAACATCCCGTTCCTTGACCACATCCATTGATTCTTTGGAGACACGCACATTACCTGCGGTAATGATGAAGAATCGGTCTGCCTGCTTACCCTCGACAACGAGGTATGTGTCTTTTTTAAAGTTGATACGATCAAGTCGTAATCGTCCTGTCATGTCTGTCATGTATTGAATCTTAGCATAAATCTTAAAATCATCAACTGTCTTGAAGCCCTAAATAGCCCTTCCCCAGTGCATCGGCGTTTACTTTTTCGTAGAAGAGGCTGTTCACCTCGCATTGAACCGCACGGGTAAGACACATTGTCTCTGACACCTCTGTCTCTGGCACTTGGAACCGCACGGGAAGACACCCCATCTCTGACATCACCGTCTCTGGCACCCGGAACCACACGGGAAGCCACCACATCTCTGATACCATCGTCTCTGACACTCAGACAGCATGGGTAAGACACCCCTGTCTCTGACATCACCGTCTCTGGCACTTGGAGCCACCGCATCTCTGGCACCACATCTCTGGCACCCGGAACCGCACGGGAAGCTTCCACATCTCTGATACCACCGTCTCTGGCACTTCAAGACATTTAGGCCGCACGGGAAGCCACCACATCTCTGGCACCACTGTCTCTGGCACCTCACCCACGTTCTTATTGGCTTTTTCAAAACGCTGGTATACGCTGTTGGAATGAAAGAAATCATGTTGCCTGAGCTAGTCATCGTATTTCTGCTTCTCTTGCCGGTTATCCGGCCTTTTATAGAGGGACTTCGTACCCAGGAAGGACTGGTCTGGTTTCCGCTGATTGCCCTGCTTATCTGCATCGGTCTTTTACCCGCCTATGGCTTTCGTCCTGAATGTGTCCCGCTCTTTGTATACGCTTTGGTGGTAAATATTCGTAAGCTCCATACGCTTATCTTGAATAGGAATCGCGCCTATATCGCGTCCTATGATGGAAACCTTGTACCTATTTTGTTATCCCTTCTGTTCCTGTCCCTCGGCGCGGGCGTGGCGCTGTACTTCGCGCCGTCGGTGGATACGGCTCTGCTTAACGAGGGTGTACGGAGCGTCCGGCTTATTGACGGCGCACGAAACGCTACTATCGTAGCCCGCGTCTACGAAACCCCGGACGCGAATGTGGCGCAGACTGCGGAGGCGCATCCGGTCATACTCATGGCTCCGCCAGCGCTGGGTTCGGCGCCGTCCGTTGATCGCCTCTGCGGGCAGTTACGGGACAATGGGTTCACGGTAATTAGCTATTCCCGTCTGGGTTTTGACGCGCCAGCGGTTTCCGAAGACGGCAAGCTGCGTTATCCCGCCTTTGGAGACCTCGTGGGGCTATTCCACACCCTCATTTCAGGGACAGATACCGAAAAAGCCAATCAACGGGGAAAGCTCATAGAAGAAGGGCGACGACAAGACATCGAGTTCCTGCTATCGTCTATCCGCGCTGGTGGACTTGGGCTTGCATCTCCCGGCTCCATTATACTGGCCGCTTATGACGCGGGCGCTTCCGCCCTGATTATGCTTGCCGCCAGTCCCGCATTTGTCGCCGCGCACCCAGAGATAAAGGGCGTCATTGCCGTGGAAAGTCCGCTCTGGTCGGTCTATCAGACTGAAACTAAAGCAGCGCCGGAAAATGCCTCGTGGTGGACAAGGTTACTGGACAATCTGGCGAATCTCTGGCCGAAACCTGTACGAGCCACTGGCGAGCTTCCTCGTCCGGCTATTCCTACCCTGTTCCTGGTCTCAGACAAAGTAACGAACCAGAAAGAGCGGAATGGCAGATATAGCCCTGTTGTGCGCTCCTTGCGCCTGCCGTCATCAATGGCTTTACTGATCGCGGTGGAAGGCGCAGGTACGCTGGATTACGCTGATTATCCCGCGAAGTATCCGCTCTACTCGCTCTTTTTCTCAGGCCGTAGCCGGGCGGCTTGGCGCGACAAGGACTTCATCGCGGGTACGGCTTCGCTTATGGGCAACTTCGCGGCTTTGGTTCTTGAGCAGCCTGTGTCCGGGATCCGTCATTGGGAAACTGGTCTTAGCGATAAAACTTATTTTGAGACTGGCGGCGGCTGGAATTTACCTGACGCCCGATCTATACTTCTGCCATGAATAGTACGACCTTAGACAGCTTCTTCAGAAGCTTCCTTTGTATAGAAGATTTTAGTGGTATAGACCCCTCGCTAAACGGCTTGCAGGTGGATAATGACGGCGCTCAGATAGACAAGCTAGCTTTTGCCGTTGATGCCAGCCTTGAAACAATCACCCGCGCCGCCTCTGCCGGAGCTGGTCTACTGTTTGTTCACCACGGCCTTTTTTGGGGAACGCCGTTGCGAATCGCGGGTAATCTCCGTGGACGGATCAAGGCGCTGATGGACAAGAACCTCGCCCTCTACGCGGTACATCTGCCTCTGGATCAGCATCCCCAAGTAGGCAACAACGCGGTTCTGGCGAGACTTCTGGGCATTGTCGAACCAGAGCCGTTTGGCGTGTATCATGGCCGTAAGATTGGCTATAAGGGCAGGCTGCTAAACCCATTAAGCATTGACGAGGCGCTTAAGCGTATTGCGTTTATGGGCAAGCCGCCGCTTGGCGTGTATGCCTTTGGCAAGGAAAAGAGCGAGACCTGCGCGGTGGTTTCCGGTGGCGCGGCGGAACAGGCGCGAGACGCGCTTGAGGAAGGAATCGACCTCTACGTTACTGGCGAGGCTTCCCATTCGGTCTATAATGACGCGCTTGAGGGCCATCTCAACATGATTGCCGGCGGCCATTACGCCACTGAAGTCTGGGGTGTCCGCGCTGTCATGGAACGCGCCGCAGAGCTTAGCGGGCTAAATGTCGAGTTTATAGATGTTCCCACAGGGCTGTGATTGGTGTATACTAGTCCAGAATAAGTCCAAAGGAGGTGATAATGAATGAGATAGAGACTGTTTCGTCAAAGAGCGACTTGTCGGACCAGACTGGTAATCGCGTAAGCGCGGTAAAACTGCTGCCCTTTTTGCTGACAGCGGCTGTGATCATCGCGGATCAGGGGGTAAAAAGTTTCATAGCGAACAAGTGGCCTCAGAACCATTTCATAGCTGATGTGTTTGGCAATGAAATCCTGTGGATCATTCATGTGCGAAACAAGGCCGTGGCATTCAGCCTAGGGGAAAACCTGCCGGATAGTGTGCGGCCTGTGCTGTTTATCGTATTTCCCATCATCGTACTGGGGGTTCTGGTCTGCTACTATTTCAAGTCCAGCGAGTTCACCACGCTTCAGCGCTGGGTATTCGCCGGGATTGTAGGCGGCGGCGCGGGTAACATCATCGACCGCATCTTCAGACCAGACGGCGTGGTTGATTTCATCAGCGTGAAGTTTTACGGTATCCTGGGATTTCAGCGCTGGCCTACCTTTAACATCGCGGATACCAGTGTGGTTGTCTGCTGTATCATCTTGCTGATTTCAATTCTGCTAAGTCCTAAACACTCTGTTCCAAACGAGGTAGTAAATGATTGATACGTCCCAAGTGTTCGGCAAGATTGCCGCGATTTCCGTGTGTCCCACGGTTTAGTAAGGAGATATAATATGAATTATTGTAAGAAACAAGTCTTAAATACGCCTTATATCCCCATGCCTAAAGGCAGGGGCTTTACGGCTCTATGTGGGTGGGTAATATGAGTAAAAAAACAAACACGCTTCTTTTTATGCTGGGCGCGACTGTATTTAATGTGCTGATCACCATAATAACCTTTGTGGTGCTTTTGGTAGTATACGGCAGGTTTGTGGTTCCTCTGATCCCCAACCCTGACCCTGAAAACCCGAATCCAGTCATTGCCTGGGGCCTTCCGGTTATCTTCATCGGTTCCATAGTCCTGTCCTTTGTCCTGTACCGTTTTATCCTGAAAAAAGTCATCAAGCGGATCGACATGGATAAATACTTTGACCCGCTTTTCTCTCGGCGACGACAGCGCAAGAACTAAAATCTCCTTATAACCATGACTCGACCGCGTTGCCGTTAAGGGAGTTTTGTGCGACCTGCGTAAAACTCCGTAGCTCAAGAACCGCATTGCGGTTCTTGAGCCTTATTCCCAGCCGTCCGATGAACCGCTCGTTTCTCTGGTAACGCCCTCTCTCCTGTATCCCAAGCCAGCGAAAACGCTCTTTCTCCTCTAAAGCGTCAGGTACAATACCGGTTTGAGTGTCATGTATAGTACCCGGCACGCCTTAGTCAGCAGGCTGACCTAGCCTTAGTCAGGTGTCTGACCTAGTCTTAGTCATGGATCAGACATAGTCTTAGTCAGAGGTCTGACCTAGCCTTAGTCAGAAATCAGACACAGTCTTAGTCAGTGGTCTGACCTAGGCTTAGTCAGGAATCTGACCTAGCCTGAGTCAGGTATCAGACACAGCCTTAGTCAGTGGGCTGACCTAGTCTTAGTCAGGGATCAGACATAGCTTTAGCTGGATGGTGGTGTCAGAGACGGTGGTAGTTAGGTGTCTAACCACGCCTTAGCCGGATGGAGGTGTCAGAGACGTGGATAGTAGCGGGCTAACCACACTTTAGCCGGATGGTGGTGTCAGAGACGTGGGGTCAGACGTTATAACTCTTGCCATAGAAATTCGCTTTTTATATATTATAAGTATGAACTATGAAAAACTTACCATAAAAGCGCAGGAAGCGGTTCAACTGGCCACGACTCTCGCGCAGAAAAACGACCATTCTCAGGTTGAGACAGAACACCTTTTACTCGCGCTTCTCAAGCAGGAAGACGGTATCGTGAAGCCCATTATTGAACGCCTCATCACTGATACAAGGCAGATACAAGGCGCGGTGGAGGGGCTTATTGACCAGCTTCCCAAGGTTTATGGTGAGGCAGCCCAGCTTTTCCTTTCGCAAAGCGCGTCAAAGGCGCTTGCCAAAGCTGAGGCTGAGGCTGACGCGCTCAAGGACGAGTATGTTTCCTGTGAGCATATCCTCATTGCCATAGCCCAGAGCGAGGGCAAGGCTGGCGACATACTCAAGAAGGCTGGAGTTAATCGGGACTCGCTTCTTGAGGCGCTGAAACAGATACGCGGCAACACCCGCGTTACAGACCAGAATCCAGAGGATAAGTATCAGGCGCTTGACCGCTACTGCCGGGACCTGACATCGCTGGCGCGGCTTGAAAAGCTCGATCCAGTGATTGGCCGCGACGAGGAGATTCGCCGCGTGATGCAGGTGCTGTCCCGCAGAACCAAGAACAACCCCGTGCTTATCGGCGAGCCGGGCGTGGGCAAAACCGCCATTGCCGAGGGGCTGGCGCGGCGTATCGTGGCTGGCGATGTGCCGGAGGGACTTAAAGGTAAGCGGCTTCTGTCGCTGGATTTGGGCGCGCTGGTTGCTGGCGCGAAGTTCCGGGGAGAGTTTGAGGAGCGACTCAAGGCGGTAATTCACGAGATTCAGGCGTCTGACGGCAAGATTATTCTCTTCATTGACGAATTACATACCCTGGTCGGCGCGGGCGCTGCTGAGGGCGCGACCGACGCTTCTAACCTGCTCAAACCAGCGCTGGCACGGGGCGAACTGCGCTGTATTGGCGCGACCACGCTTGACGAATACCGTAAATATATTGAGAAAGACGCTGCCCTTGAGCGGCGTTTCCAGCAGGTCTTCACGCCGGAACCATCGGTTGAGGACACTATCGCCATACTGCGCGGCTTGAAAGAACGCTATGAGGTACACCACGGCGTGCGTATCAAGGACGAGGCGCTGGTTGCGGCGGCAACGCTTTCCAATCGCTATATCACCAGCCGCTTTTTACCGGACAAAGCCATTGACTTGGTGGATGAGGCGGCGAGCCGGCTCAAGATGGAACTGGACAGCCGTCCCACAGACATCGACAAGCTGGAACGCCGGCTATTGCAGCTTTCGATTGAGCAGCAGGCGCTCCAGAAAGAAGAAGACAACGCCTCGCGGGAACGACTCGGCAAGCTGGACAAAGAGATAGCCAACCTCAGCTCAGAACGGGACGCTATGAAGGCGAAGTGGGACAACGAGAAGCAGGACATTGAGAAGATACGCAGCCTGAAACAGCGTATCGAAGAGCTAAAAATTGAAGAAACCCGTTATGAACGGGAGGGAAACCTTGCCAAAGCCGCGGAAGTGAAGCATGGCAGGATTCCATCCGCACAGAAGGAACTGGCCGCGCTCACTGATCAAATCGAAGCCAAGCGCGGGGAAACCTCGCTCCTGCGTGAGGAAGTGAGTGAAGACGACATTGCCCAAGTAGTGTCCACATGGACCGGTATTCCGGTCTCAAAGATGCTGTCCGGCGAACTGCAAAAGTATCTTGACCTTGAAAAGGTGCTGATGCGGCGGGTAGTTGGTCAGGAACGCGCTGTGAGCGCGGTTGCTGACGCCATAAGGCGGAACAAGGCGGGTCTGTCCGATGCCAGCCGGCCCTTGGGTTCCTTCCTGTTTCTGGGACCTACCGGCGTGGGCAAAACCGAGCTTGCCAAGACCCTTGCCGACTTTTTGTTTAATGACGAGAAGGCGCTCACCCGTATCGACATGAGCGAGTATGGCGAAAAGCACTCGGTAAGTCGCCTCATCGGAGCGCCGCCCGGATATGTGGGTTATGAGCAGGGCGGTCAGCTTACCGAAGCGGTACGCCGCAGACCCTACAGCGTGATTCTCTTTGACGAAATCGAGAAGGCTCATCCTGAAGTGTTTAACGTGTTTCTGCAAATCCTTGACGACGGCAGGCTCACCGATGGACAAGGGCGCGTGGTTGACTTTAAGAACGTCATCATCATCCAGACCAGCAACCTCGGTTCCGACCTTATTCTTGAGGCAAAGCCCACTGACGATATTCAAGCCACACTCAAGGAACTGTTGAAACAGTATTTTAAGCCGGAGTTTCTGAACCGCATTGACGAGACCGTGATCTTTAACCGTCTTGGCAAAGGGAAGATCGGCAAAATCGTGGACATCCAGTTGACCCACCTTTGCGCCCGCCTTGCCGAGCGCAAAATCAGCCTCAGTCTCACGCCTGCGGCAAAAGCCCTGCTTGCCGAGCGCGGCTATGACCCGCTCTTTGGCGCTCGCCCTCTCAAGCGGACCATACAGTCTTTGCTGGAAAACCCGCTTGCCAAGGCCATTATTGCCAGCAAGATTCGGGACAGCGACCGCGTTGTGGTGGATGCCGGCGCAAACGGGCTTGTGTTTAAGAAAGATTCTCTGACACAAGTGGCAGGGAATCTTTCTTGAAGCCATGTCTTTTCATGTAACCTTGAATCGGGAAACTTCAGTTATAAGCTGCTCTATCTGCTTCTTGTTCTCAACGCTTATGTCGTTCACCCGGTTCACCGCCGTGTCTATCTGCTCAGCGCCGCTGGCTATCTCCTGTATTCCGTTCCCTATCTCCTCGGTGAGCCGCTCAAGGGTCTTGCTCTCCCGTATCACTTCCCGGCTGTTCCCCAGCATACCCGTAGCATGCCCTTTCACTTCCCCGGAAATCGCGTTCAGATTACCTATGGTCTCCAGTATGGCTTTGCTCCCGGTTTCCTGCTCTTCCATGGCCACGCGGACATTCGACTCCTGATCCGTTACGGTCTTTACCCCTTCGCTTATGGCCTCAAAGTTTCGCAACACCTCACTCGTGGACGTAGTGATCTTATCTATAGAGTCTTTGATCTTCTTCAACACCTCGCTTATGGTCTTTGATTGCGCTGAAGAAGACTCCGCCAGCTTGCGTATCTCCCCGGCGACTACCGCAAAGCCCCTGCCCGCTTCCCCGGC
>JAITFA010000023.1 GCA_031281685.1 Treponema sp.
ACAGATATTCAGGAGATAGCCAGAGAATCAGCGGGGCTTTTGGAGATCAACGGCGTGATGGAAAACATCGCCAGCCAGACGAGCCTTTTAAGCATGAACGCGGCGATAGAGGCTGCCCATGCGGGGGAAGCGGGGAAGGGCTTTGCGGTGGTGGCAGAGGAGATACGGAAGCTGGCGGAATCCTCTTCCGAACAATCCAAGACCATAAGCGGGGTCTTGAAAAAGATAAAGGACGCTATTGATAAGATAACCAAGTCCACCGAAGAGGCTCTGCGCAATTTTGAAGCCATAAGCAAGGGAGTAGCTCAGGTAAGCGATCAAGAGACCCATATCCGCAACGCTATGGAAGAGCAGGGCAAGGGGAGCGCCTATATTCTTGAATCGATCGAAGGTCTTAAGGAGATAAGCGGGGAAGTGCAAAAAGGCGTCAATGAGATGCTTGCGGGAAGCCGTGAGGTGCTTCAGGAAAGCCAGACCTTGGATCAGCTCAGCCATGAGATAAGTACCGGTATGCAGGAAATGGCGGTAGGAGCGCAACAGATCGATACGGCGGTGAATCAGGTGAATGACATAAGCGTGGAGAACAAGCACAAGATAGATAACCTCATGCGTGAAGTTTCCCAGTTTAAGGTGGACTAACACCCAAGCCGGGGGTGATTAAGCAGCGCACTGCCCGGCTTTACGTCTCTGACCCGCACGTCTGCCCCCTACGGTCTCTGGCACCTAGTGTCTCTGACCCGCACGTCTGCCCCTACGGTCTCTGGCACTCACGTCTGGTATCCAGTGTCTGTGGTTCCCAGCGTCTGTGGCACTCACGGCTGATCTCCAATGCCTGTGGTTCCCAGCGTTTCTGACCTCCAGCGTCTCTGGCACTCACGGTTGGTATCCAGTGTCTGTGGTTCCCAGCGTCTCTGGCACCCACAGCTGACCTCTAGCGTCTCTGACACCCAGAGACCGCCAAACATCATCGTCCCGAAGGAGCGCACCTGCCGGAACGGTGTCAGACACCATTCCGGCGCTTATACAGGCGAACTTGGGGCGCTGATTCTCAGTTTCTTCGTGTAAAGAGAAAAATGGCTGGCATGAACTAAGGTTTGTGGTATAGTGAAAAGCTAAGGGCGCGTTCCTTGTGAGCGCGTGGGAAGAAATAAGCTAGGAGAGTTTATGAATAACGCGGACATTGGACTTATCGGGCTTGCGGTCATGGGGGAGAATCTGGTTCTCAACATGGAAAGCAAGGGATTTACGGTGGCGGTGTACAACCGTACAGTTGCTAAAGTTGACGCCTTCACAGGGGGGCGCGGCGCGGGTAAGCATATCGTGGGTTGTCACGACCTGACGGCGCTTGCAGCCGCGCTTAAACGTCCCCGCAAGGTGATGATCATGGTGAAGGCTGGTCAGGCAGTGGATGATACGATTGAGCAACTGCTGCCGGTGCTTGAAGCCGGTGATATCATCATCGACGGTGGTAACTCTAACTATCAGGACACGATACGGCGCACCGCTTATGTTGAGTCAAAGGGCCTGCTCTACATCGGCACTGGCGTGTCGGGCGGCGAGGAAGGGGCGCTCACCGGTCCGTCGATCATGCCGGGCGGGTCGCCAGCGGCGTGGCCCACCGTGAAGCCGATACTTCAGGCTATCGCGGCTAAGGTTGAGGACGGCGTAGCGTGTTGCGACTGGGTTGGCGAGAACGGCGCTGGCCATTTCGTCAAAATGGTACACAACGGCATTGAATACGGCGACATGGAACTCATCTGCGAGAGCTACGACCTCTTAAAGAATGTGCTGGGGCTTAACAGCGCCGAGATGGGTGACGTTTTTGACGGCTGGAACAAGGGCAATCTTAACAGCTACCTCATTGAGATCACGCGGGACATACTGCGCTATAAGGATGCGGATGGTTCGGCGCTGGTGGAACACATCCTTGATACTGCTGGTCAGAAAGGCACGGGTAAGTGGACCGGCATTGCGGCGCTTGACGCGGGTGTGCCGCTGACGCTGATCGCCGAGGCGGTGTTCAGTCGCTGTCTGTCGGCGGCTAAAGCGGAACGGGTCAAAGCCGCAAAGGTCTTTTCCCAACCAGCGATTACCAAGCCCGCTGACGCTCAAGGCTTTATTAATGACCTTGAGAAGGCGCTCTACGCGGCAAAGGTCGTGTCTTATGCCCAGGGTTACTTGCTCATGCGTGAGGCCGCAAAAGAACACCAGTGGAACCTCAACTACGGCGGCATCGCGCTGATGTGGCGCGGCGGCTGCATCATCCGCTCGGTGTTTCTGGGTAAGATAAAAGAAGCCTTTGACAAAAACAGCGAGCTTGAGAACCTGCTGCTCGACCCGTTCTTTACGGGCATCATTGAGGACGCGCAGGCGTCGTGGCGGCGTGTGGTGGCAGCAGCAGTGGCTAATGGTATTCCGGTTCCGGCGTTCTCCAGCGCACTGAGCTACTTTGACGGCTATCGCAGCGAGCGTCTGCCAGCGAACCTGCTTCAGGCGCAGCGCGACTACTTTGGCGCGCATACCTATGAGCGCACGGATAAGCCACGCGGTGAGTTCTTTCACACCAACTGGACAGGACATGGCGGTAGTACCAGCGCGTCAACGTATACGGTATAACAAAGAAATCACGAGCTTTTGTAGAGTGGTTAGTATTAGGAGGTTTTTATGTCATCATTAACGATTCCGTCCGCGTCGAACACGACGCATGACTTACTGGCTCTGGGGGCGCTGGTTACGCGGCTTGATCCCGGAATCATTCCTTTCGCTGAAGCGAGCGAGTACGCTTTGCACGTTTCCGGTGGCGAGTACAATGTGGCGACCAACCTGTCAACCTGTTTTGGTCTGCGAGCCGCTATTGCAAGTGCCATAGTGGACTATCCGATTGGCAAGCGCATTGAGAGCGCGGTCCGCAAGGCTGGCGTTACGCCTTATTATCAGCGATTTGCCTTTGACGGGGTACGCGGTCCCAACATGGCTATCGTGTGGAGCGACCGTGGTCAGGGTGTACGAGCGCCGGTGGTGTTCTACAACCGCTCCAACGAGGCTGCCGGCAGACTCAAGCCGGGTAGTTTCGACTGGAAGGCAATCTTTGGTAAGGGTGTACGCTGGTTCCATTCAGGCGGCATCTTTTCGGCGCTGTCTCCGACAACATCGGAACTGGTGATCGAGGCGATGGAGGCGGCGCGGGCGGCTGGCGCAGTGGTCTCGTTTGACCTGAACTATCGCGCCAAGCTCTGGGCAGTCGCGGCGGCTGAACAGGGACTCAGCGCGGAACAGGCAAGCGAAGGCGCGGCGCGAACTCTCCGCAGAATCGTCAGCCATGTGGATGTGCTGGTGGGTAACGAGGAAGACTTGCAGAAAGGTCTGGGCTTGAAGGGACCGGAAGTCGAATCAAAGGGCAAGCTCGATTCATCAACCTTCTTTAGCATGATGGAAAGTGTTATCAAGGATTTCCCCAACATCAAAGCCGTGGCTACAACCCTGCGCGAAGTCCATTCCACCAATCGCCATTCATGGAGCGCGGTGCTTTGGCTCGACGGCAAGAGCTACACTGCCCCAACCTGCGAGCTTGACGTATACGACCGTGTTGGCGGTGGCGACGGCTTTGCCGCTGGCTTGTTCTACGGGCTTCTCGCCGGTAAATCGCCGGAAGAGGCTCTACGCCTTGGCTGGGCGCATGGCGCTCTGCTCACCACCACTCCGGGTGATACCTCGATGGTGGCGCTGGATCAGGTGGAGGCGTTTGCCAAAGGCGGATCAGCGAGGATACAGCGCTAACATAAGCCTAAAGGCGTGAAGCGCACAGAGTAAGAGCTTCTAAAGCTGCTCTGGCCTTTGCGCCTCTGCTTATGATTGAAAAGCCCCCTTGGTTACGGCACACTTTTTGGGTAAATGCCGCCAGCCTGAAGGGGGCTTTTCTTTAATTATCCGTTGTGTTATACCTTAACAATATTCATTGTAATCAAGGAGATACTGTGGCGAAAGAAGAAGCGATTGAAGTAGAGGGTATTGTGCGCGAGGCGCTTCCCAATACCATGTTCCGCGTGGAACTCGATAACCAGAATGGGCATCTCATACTTGCCCACCTTTCCGGTAAGATGCGTAAACATTACATCCGTATCGTACCCGGCGACCGTGTGCGTCTCGCGCTCTCCCCCTACGATTTAAGCCGGGGCCGTATCATCTACCGTGAACGTTAGCGCGGCTCTCCAAGACGAGGTTCTGTTTTATTTCCTTCTATACAACTAGCAACTCCTTCCCCTTTTTAGAATCACCCACGTTGCCCCGCTGCCCCCTGAGTCGGCATTAGCGTGTCCGCTTTCTCCGGCAAAGGGACAGCGTTCTATAAAACGCCTGGTGAGCTGTTTTAACACCGCATTCCCATCAGAATGATTGCCTTTGCCGTGAACAATGCACAGCTTCTCAAAGCCACGCCGTCTGCCGCTTTCAAAAAAGCCGTCAAGCGCGTTCCACGCTTCTTCCTGGGTAAGTCCGTGCAGGTCGATCACCGCGTCCGGCTCTTTCTGAAGCAAACGGCGGCGGCGTTTGCCAGCGTCCGACCCTGTTTCATGCATAGCCGCGGCTTCAGCATCCGCATCCTTATCGTATACCCCGTGAATACGCAGCCATGCGGTGAGCGGGTCTACTTTCTGTAAGCGGGATTCATCTGGCTTAGACGCGGTCTGTCCGGCGCTGGTTCGGGACGCGGCGGCTTTGTCTCTTTCAGCCTGCTTCTTGAGTTGCTTCTTGCTCCCTTGCGGTTTAGCAGTCAGCCGCTCCCATTCGTCCAGAATATCCCCAAAATCCATCCTTGTTCCTCTTTTGCTTAGGGAACGGCGCAGGAATAACCTGAGCTTGCTCTGTATTTCAACACCGCTCTTTATGATATAATGAAGAAAGCATTAGGGAAGTTACGCAGGCGCGTAAAGTCGTCGCGTATGGCGCGCCGTGTAGCAGGTTTCGCTGTTCCGACCCTGTTCCAGCGCCGATAAAGAAATGGGAATAATAAAAATTATGAAGATACGGCTTTTGGTGTTTATGTTATTATGTTTCGCGGCAAGACTCGCGGCTCAGCAAACCGGTTTAGATGCGGCTGCGGGGGAACCATTGTCTTCCTCCATGATACTCATCCGGCCACTGCTGACAGACCAAGCGCCGGACCCGCCTGCTTTCATCGGAAGCGCCGAGCC
>JAITFA010000040.1 GCA_031281685.1 Treponema sp.
GATCTGGCTCATCGAAGTTCGGAACTGGCTCATCGTAGTTCGGAACTGGCTAACCGGAGTTCAGAACGAGCTAACCGGAGTTCGGAACTGGCTCATCGGAGTTCGGAACAGAATTATCGGAGTTCGGAACGAGCTAACCGGAGTTCGGAAGTGGGTCATCGGAGTTCGGAACGAGCTAACCGGAGTTCGGAACTGGCTACCCGGAGTTCGGAACTGGCTAACCGGAGTTCGGAGCTAGATAATCGAAGTTCGGAACGAGCTAACCGGAGTTCGGAGCAGAATTATCGGAGTTCGGAGCAGAACGAGCGGCTCTCTGAAGTGTCTGGCGCCTTTCTGACACTTCCAGCGCCGCGAACAAGCAACGTCGGCTGGAAAGCAAGCGAAAAGGCATGGCTCCATTTGCCTGTGCCTCCACATGCTGAGTCTTACCCTTGACGCGCATTTTTTCCCGCGCAAGGATAAGCAATGGAAATTGCTCATACGCCGGTTTTGTTGCGGGAAACCCTGCGTCTACTTGCGCCGCGCACGCCACAGGGCGCTGGGGAACTCATGGTGGACGCCACAGTTGGGGAGGGCGGACACAGTTTCGCGTTCCTGTCGCGCTTCCCAGAGCTGCGCGTGATCGGTGTTGACGCAGACCCTGAGATTCAGGCTGTGGCTAAGGAACGGCTCAAGGAATTTGGCGGGCGGGTTTCGTTTTATACTGGTTGGTCACAGGATTTCTTCGCGGAACTCCCTGAACAGGGTGTGCAGCCTGACACCATACTCATCGATCTGGGGATAAGTCTGTATCATTATGAAAAAAGCGGACGGGGGTTTAGTTTTCTGAATGATGAGGCGCTTGATATGCGGCTTGACCGTACCGGGCGTTCAGCGGCGAAGCTCATTGCCTCGCTATCCGAGCGGGAACTGGCGGATTTGCTGTATTACAACGCCGAAGAACGCTATTCACGGCGTATTGCCCGCGCTATCGTGGAGGCGCGGGCGCGGGCGACCATCAGCAGTTCAGCGGCTCTGGCGGATATTGTGGCACGGGCAGTTCCGTCGAATGAACGCGGGCGACACCCGGCCACCAAAACCTTTCAGGCGCTGCGTATCGCGGTAAACGGCGAGCTTGAGCGGCTTCCCGCGTTGCTGGACGCGGCGTTACGCGCCCTTGCCGTGGGCGGACGTATGGGGGTCATCACTTTTCATTCGCTGGAAGACCGGATTGTGAAAAATTTCTTCAGGGAAAAAAGTAGAGATTGTATTTCTTCTCCCTCCACGCCGATAGATAGGGATAAGGGGCATAGGATTATGGAACTCCTCACCCGAAAAGGACTTGTGGCTGAAGCGGACGAAATAAAACAGAATCCACCGTCAAGAAGCGCCAGGTTGCGGGTGATCGAGAAAATTTTTAAGCAAACGTGAGGATGCGAACCGTGAAGCGGCGAGTAATATTTCTATATGCCATTGCCCTTTCTATTCCCCTTCTACTCGGCGTTGTCGCGTGGCAGTCATTCCGCTACGCGACCCTTGAGCGGGAGATAGCGCAACTTGAAGCCACTCAGAAAATCTGGGTTGAAGGCAACAAGTCGCTGATTGCGCTTATCACGTCGCTCTCCGGGCCTGAACGCATTGAGGACTACGCGGTTAGGGTGTTGGGCTTGAAAAAAATACGGCCGGACCAGGTTATGCAGGTACGAATTGAAGGGAGGTAGAGCGATGGCTGATTCCCCGACAATACTCATGGGTATCAATCAGTTGGCAAGCGCGTTGAGCTTGGCTATGCCGGGCGTTGAGCTTATCTCGTTTTGTGAAAATGCCGCAGCAGGCTTTTCGTCTGTAAGCATTGATTCAAGGAACGTGGAGACCGGCGCGTTGTTTGTGGCGCTTCAGGGCAAACGCTCTGACGGTCATCGCTATGTGGAGTCCGCGTTTGCAAAAGGCGCGGTCGTGGCGCTGGTGAATCGCGGCGCGTTGCCGGAGCTTGCGGATACGGCAACGCGCTTTCAGCGGACCCTGCTCGTGGTTGACGATAGCTTGCGCGGTTTGCAGGAAGCAGCCCGCGCTTATCTCGCGCTGTTTCCACAGCTCATTAGGATAGGAATCACCGGCTCGTCAGGGAAAACAACGACCAAGGAGCTTGCAGTCGCCATGATCGGCGCGGAAAAGCCAGTGGTGATGAATGAGGGCAACCTCAATTCAGAGACCGGACTGCCGCTTTCGGTCTTCAAGGTACGGACTTGGCATAAAGTCGGGGTTTTTGAGATGGGCATGAACCGGCAAGGCGAAATCGCCGAGCTTGCGCATGTCTTACGACCACACATCGCCCTTATTACGAACATCGGGACAGCCCATATCGGTATGCTGGGGGGGCAGGCGCAGATCGCCCGTGAGAAAAAGGCTATCTTCGCGGAGTTCACCGGCAATGAAACCGCGCTGCTCCCCGGCGGTGACGAGTATGCAGCGTTTCTGGCGGAAAACGTCAAGGGCAAAGTGAGCTTCTTTGATGAGCGGTGTTTCCCAGAGCTGGGGCAGATACGCGACTGCGGTCTTGAGGGAAGCGAGATTGAGTGGGACGGGCAAACGGCGCGTTTCAGCCTACCGGGAGGGCATAACGTGAAGAACGTGCTGGCTGCGGCGGCTATAGCTAAGCAGATTCCGGTTTCAGCTACATCAATACGCCAAGGCATTGAGTCGTTCACGCCGCTTTTTGGCCGGAGCGAGATTCTGCGCGGGCCAATAACCGTGATTCGGGACTGCTACAACGCCAACCCGGAGTCAATGGCTGCCGCCATACAGTTCTGCGACAGGCTTGAGTGGCAGGGGCGGCGCGTCTATGTGCTGGGTTCCATGCTGGAACTGGGCGACGATTCAGCCGACGCGCACCGGCGGCTAGGAAGCATACTCGCGGAATCACGCGCCAATGAAATTTTTCTGTTCGGTAAAGAGACCGAACTTACGGCAGAGGCGCTTTCCGGCGCAAACCCCAAGGTTTCTTTTGTGCATACCGATAATATAAATACTTTAGCCGACGCGCTGGCGCGAACCGTGCGGGCAGGCGACTTGGTCTTGCTCAAAGGCTCGCGGGGCTGCGCTCTGGAGCGGCTGACGCCGGTATTACAGCAAGGATAGCGGCTGTATCAAACGCAGCACAACAAAAGAGGAGTGCTTTAACCACTATGTTTCTTGAGTTTATTTATCCATTAAAAAATCTATGGACTGCCTTAAACGTATTCCAATACCTCTCGTTTCGGGGCGCTTACGCGGCCTTAACAACTTTGCTCATCTGCTTCATCTTTGGTCCCTATATCATCGAATGGCTCCGCCGCTTGAAAGTAGGCCAGGTCGTGCGGACAGATGGTCCTCAGACCCATCTCAAAAAGACCGGCACCCCGACTATGGGCGGCGCGATGATCATTGTAGCCGTAGCGCTGTCAATGCTCCTCTGGCAGGACTTTGCCAACGACCGCGTGTGGCTGACCCTAGGCGCTTTTGTCGCACTCGGCGCTATTGGATTCCTTGACGACTTCCTGAAAGTAAGTATGCATAACACGGACGGTCTGCCGGCTTGGGGCAAGCTCGCTGGTCAATTCGTCGTAGCTCTGGTTGTGGTTCTCTACCTCTACTTCACCGGCGACGAAGAAACCACGGCGCTCTATATACCCTTCTTCAAGAAACCTGTGCTTGACCTCGGCGTTCTATGGATACCCTTTGGCATACTGCTCATCATGGGCGAGTCCAACGCGGTGAACTTCAGCGACGGACTTGACGGCCTTGCCGCTGGTTTGCTGCTCATCGTGTTCGCGGGTCTGGCGTTTCTGACCTACATCACTGGTCGCGCCGACTATTCGGAGTACCTCGGCGTCTCCTACATCGTGGGTGGTGGAGAACTCATGGTGTTCTGTCTCGCGGTAGTGGGCGCGTGTATCGGCTTTTTGTGGTTCAACGCGCATCCGGCAGAGGTGTTCATGGGCGATGTTGGCTCTCTGCCGATGGGCGGCGCTATTGCTATAATCTCACTTATTATAAAGAAGGAAATCCTCATGCTGATCCTCGGCGGGGTTTTCGTGCTGGAAATCGCGTCAGTGATCCTACAGGTTGCCTCATTCAAACTACGGAAGAAGCGGGTGTTTAAGATGGCCCCGATTCATCATCATTTTGAGCTGACCGGCTGGGCGGAAACGAAGGTGGTTATACGCTTCTGGATACTTGGCGGCTTATTCGCTATCATTGCTCTTTCAACGCTGAAAATTCAGTAAGGAAGTTCTATGTTTACGGTTAAAAAAAAAGGACGCCAACTCCATCCGGACCATCTTCTCGTTGTGAGCCTTTTTCTCCTTGCCGGCGTGGGACTGGTAACACTCTACTCATCTTCATATATGTACGCGCAGAACTTTCTGGAAGACGGTCTCTACTTGATAGTCCGCCAACTCATGTTCCTCGGGCTGGGTCTTGTTTTGTTTCTGCTGGCTTCTTGCATTAACCTTGACTGGATACGGAGTGGGAACAAGCCCGCGCTTCTTGTGCTGTTTTTGCTGGTGCTATGCGTCCTGCCTTTTGTGCCTGGCGTTGGAGTGGTGAAAAACGGCGCGGCGCGCTGGTTCAGCATTGGGGGAGAGACGTTTCAGCCATCGGAGCTGGTGAAGCTGGTCTTGCCAATCTATCTTGCCTATATCTTTGACAAGAAACAGTCTCAAATCGATTCTTTGTCCAAGACCATATTGCCGCCGTTTCTCATAAGTCTGCTCTTTGTGATGCTGATCATTCTTCAGAATAACTTTTTCACCGCCACTTTCATCATGGCTAATGTGCTGGTCGTGTTTTTCCTTGCCGGCGTGAAGATTCGCTACTTTATAAGCGCCTTTGTCGTGATGCTCCCTATCGCCATACTACTGGTGCTGACTAAAGAGCATCGTTTTATTCGTATCTTCAGTTATCTTAACGATGGTTGGGACCCGCATGGCGCGGGCTATCAGGTGCGCGCCTCGATTATGACGATAGCTTCAGGCGGGCTTTGGGGGAAAGGCATAGGCCAAGGACTGCGAAAGCTGGCATCCGTACCGGAGGTGCAGTCGGACTTTATCTTTGCGTCGTTTTCTGAGGAAACCGGCTTTATGGGCGTTTTGCTGTTCTATGCCATGTTCGCGTTTTTCGCGTGGCGAGGCTATCGCGTGGCGCTCAAGGCTCCAGATATGTACCGTCAGTTACTGGGTTTCAGCCTTGTTACTACGATCGTATCGCAGGCGCTCTGTAATATCGCGGTTGTTTCCGGTTCGATTCCAGCAACCGGCGTTCCGCTACCGCTTTTTTCTTCCGGCGGCTCGTCGCTGACCACCACGTTTATATCAGCGGGACTCTTGGTAAACATTTCCCGAACAGCGGAAAAGGACGAGTCTGTCAGTTCCGAGGAAGTTAAATTTGAGCGAAAGCGGGAATCGCGGAGTGCGTGGGATATGCGGGAAGAGGTACGGAATGCGCGTCTTTGATGAGGTTGTTTCCCGCGTCTCGGCTCCCCTGAGCGCGGAAAAGATACTCAAGTGGGTACTGGTCGTGGCTGGAGCGGTTCTTGTCGGCGAGCTTGCCCTTGTACTGCTCGTGAATCCCAGCCTCCCGTTATCAAAGGTTGAGATAACGGGCATACCAGAGCTTGATTCACGCTTTGTGCTTGCCCGCGCCGGCATTAGCAAGAACTCGTCGTACCTGTCGGTGAACGCCCATACTGTGGAGCGACGCCTGAAAAGCCTAGCCATTGTAGAATCGGTGCGGGTGGTAAAACACTTCCCTGATTCCCTGAGTATCATCCTTGTGGGACGGAGGGTAGCGGCATTGAGCCTTGCCTCAATTGGTAATGTGGTAACGCCGGTTTTCTTTGACCGGCAGGGTACGGTGTTTATGATTGGGAGCGAAGGACTTGAGGAAGCGGCGCTGTCCATGCCAATCCTGTCGGGGGTGCTGAATGAGACGCCGTATCTGGGTATGCAGCTCTCCACGACGCTCAACGAGCTTTTCGCTGATCTTGAGACGGTTCGGACAGGCGCACCGGAACTTCTGGCCGCTTTCTCAGAGATTGAGGTGAGATGGAAAGCCTTTGACGCTTATGACCTAATCCTTTATCCTGTACACAGCCAGATACGAGTCCGTCTGGGAGCGGGGCTGAACGCGGATACGCTCCGTTATGCGCTTCTGCTCCTTGATGTATGCCGTATAAAACGGTATGACATTAAAGAGCTTGATTTCAGGACCGGTACAGCGGCATATACTATAGGTAAATAACGCTTAGGTGTTTTGTTGAGGAGGATTTTCCAGTGGCTAATGACGGATTGGTTGTCGGTCTCGACATCGGCACAACGAAAGTCTGTGCCGTAATCGGTGAGCGCAATAACGATGGTCTTCTCGAAATCACCGGTGTGGGGCTTGCTGCTTCAACCGGCTTACGGAAGGGTGTTGTTGTCAATATTGAAGCCACCATTCGTTCAATACTCGCTGCTGTTGAGGCGGCGGAGATGATGAGCGGTCAGGAAGTCCACGATTGCTGGATAGGTATAGGCGGCAATCATATCGACGGGATCAATTCCCGTGGCGTTGTGGCTGTAACCGAGAAAAAGCGGGAACGAGGGGAACGCGACCGCGATATTGAGCAGGAGGATATTGACCGCGTACTGGAAGCGGCGCGCGCCGTGGTAATCCCGATGGACCGAAACATCTTGCAAGTGATTCCCCAGAGCTACATTGTCGATGAACAGCGTGGAATCCGCGATCCACTGGGCATGATTGGCGTGCGGCTTGAGGCTGAGGTACACATCATCACCTGCTCTGTTACCAGCGCTCAGAACCTGATGAAGTGCGTGAATCGCGCTGACTTTCATGTTAATGACTTCATTCTCCAGTCCCTCGCGGCAAGCCGCGCCGTATTAACCAATGAGGAGAAAGAGATGGGCGTAGCGCTCATTGACATGGGTGGCGGGACGACCGATGTATTGGTCTTTGTTGATGGTACGCCGTACTCGAACATCACGGTTCCGGTTGGTGGGGGCATGATCACCAGCGATATTTCCAAGGTAACGAACATTTCGTTTGAGACAGCCGAGCGTGTCAAGATCGAGGAAGGCTGTTGCTGGGAAGGTTTGCTTGACGCTGACGACGAGATTGTGGTACCCGGGGTTGGAGGCAGGCCACCCTTGTCCATACCCAAGTCCCAGTTGCTGGCAATCATCCAATCCCGTGTGGAAGAAATTTTTCTGATGGTGCGGGACCGACTGGATAAGCTGGCGCTCTCACGGCCACTGGGGGGCGGCATAGTCCTGACTGGTGGCGGGTCTCAGCTTCAGGGCGCGGTAGAACTTGCCGCCGAGATATTCAGACTGCCGGTGCGGGCTGGAGTACCTGTGGCGGCGGGCGGGGTTGTTGACCAGTACCGCGACCCCACTTACGCTACTGCGGTCGGGCTGGTACTGGAAGGGGATGATCGAGAACGCCGGATGTTGCCGGAACAACAGCGCGTTGTTGGCGAGGGTAGGAATCGGCCTGAAAAAAAACCGGGACTATTGGGAAAATTCATAGTCTGGCTTAAAACTGAATTTTTTTAAGGTGGTGGTACACTGGTCTCTGCAATGCGCTTTACCCTCCAACCCCCTTGAAAAAGTTTCTTTGAACTGATAAAGTAGGTGTAGTAGTGTTTGAAATGGCAGGAGTTATTGAATGGGTATTCTAAGTGGAGTATTACTGGTTGTTTTTATAATTGTGGCAGTCTTACTTATCCTTCTGGTGTTGGTTCAGGACGAGGAGGGAGACACGCTTGGCGGTGTCTTTGCGAGTGGTAGCGCGTCCGTGTTTGGGTCTCGTTCTGGCAATGTACTGACCAGAGCGACTTCAATCCTAGGCGGCTTATTTCTGGTGTTGAGCTTTGGGCTTGCGCTTATGAACCGGACGCCCGGCGCTTCGGGGGTTGAATCAGCGGCGCGGGAGCTTTCAACCGATGTGAACCGCGACTGGTGGAGAGAAGACGCTTCAACGAGTGCTGAAACGCCATCCGTGGAGACGATTGAGACGTTGCCAGTATCGACTGTTCCACCTGTTACGGAGCCTACAGAAAACGTGGAGTCGGAACCCCTAAGCGCAGAAGAAATGGGGGAATGAGAATGTTTTTGTACGATGTTTTTCCCCCTGAACTGGTGAAGGTTGGCCTTGAAGCCGAGAATAAAGATGAAGTTTTCGAGGAGATGGTAGACCAGTTCTGTCAGGCGGAGAAGAAGTCCGATCTTAGAGAGGAGATTTTGGCGGCGCTACGGGCGCGGGAGGTGAAGATGTCCACTGGTATTCAAAAAGGCATCGCTATCCCACACGGTAGAACCAACGCGGTTGATCGGCTATATGGGGCGCTTGGCATCTCTAGGCGCGGGATTGATTACGATGCGCTTGACAAGAATCCTGTGCATCTACTGTTTATGATCCTTGCGCCGGAGAAGGACGCGGAAAAATACCTGCGTATCCTCAAGCGGCTCGCACAGTTGATGGATAATCCCCAGTTCTATACAGACCTTATGGCTCAGAAAGATGCATCTGGCGCCTGCGGGGTTATCAAGAAGTATGAAAATATTATTATCGCTGCAGACTAAGGTGTAATCATGGATGAAACTGATGTGCTACGACATTTATTAGAAGTTGAGGCTGCGGCTGCGGCTCTGGTTGATAGCGCTCAGGCAGAGGCTAACAGGCGTCTCGCCGATGGGGAAAAGCTGAACCGTGAGCATTACGATCAGCGTTATGCTGAAGAAGTTGCGAGACTTGACGCGGACTATCAGAAACAGCTCGACGCGGTAAAGGTGGACTATCAGAAACAACTCGATGCTTATCGGGCGGAGCTTGACGCTATGCCTGTGGATAATAGTCGTTTTATGGAACTGGCCGGACATTTGCTCCTCAAGGATTAGTGTATGATAAGCGCTGGAGAGCGGGCATATAGCTATGCCAAAGCATGCGGGATCATGGGAAAGTCCTTTGTCGGGAAACGTATCGCCGCGCTTGGCAGTGTAAGCCGACTTTCTGAGCTTGATCGGCTAGTCTTCCCAGATGGAAGCAGGGATTTGCCTGAAAAAGAACTGTTACTTGATCTGGAGGCTAGAATTATCGCCCGCGTGGTAAAACAGATCATCATGGTTATTGACTCATTCTCAAAACCGCCCGCACTCCTGAGCTATCTCATCAGGACGTATGAGTACGCTGATCTCAAAACCGCGCTTAAGGCTATTGAGGTGGGTGATCAAAAGCCGCCGCCCTTTACTGATATCGGCCACTTTCGCACTGTCCACTTTGAGGCATACCCCGATATCGCCGCGATGGTGGAGGGAAGCGAATTTGGGTTTCTGCTTAAAAAGCGCAATACGCAAAATGCCGGAGAAGTTAATGAGCATATAATGAGCATTATGCTTGACCAGCACTACTATGCCGCGCTCTGGGAATCGCTGTTTGCCTTGCCTAAAAAAGACCGGTTCTTCACTGAAAAGATACTGATTGAGGAAATATCCCTGCGAAACGTGGTCTGGGCTTTGCGTCTGCGAACCTACTATGGCATGACGCCTGAGCAGACGCGGGAAAACCTTATATCGCTGAGTGGTAAGAAAAACCTTGCCGCAGACGCCGAAGCGTCTTTGCGTATGGGCTTAGATAACCGTGCAGACTGGAATGGCTATCCACGCGCTCATTTCCTTAACCCTGAAACGCCGAATGAACACTGGGTCGTTGACCCGCGTTACTTCCAGAACGCCGCAGCAAAGTATTTATACCATCTTGCTCGCCTTTCATTCAGGCGTCAGCCCTTCTCTCTGGATATGGTGTTCTGCTTCATCAAGTTGAAGCTGTTTGAGGAAGACCTGCTCACCAGCGTGGCTGAGGGCTTGGTTATAGGCATGTCGAGCCATGATGTATTAAGTATGTTGGAGGTACCTACATGATCCGCCCTCGGAAAATGAAACAGATTGAGATGACCGTACTTGAGCGAGATGTGGACAGGGTTATTGAATTTCTGGGCAAACGGGGAATTATGCAATTCTCCGAGAAGGATACTTCTATAGAAAAACATTCTTCAGAAAAAGATGATGTAGGCGAGGCTCGTGTCAATGCTGAAAAAACCAGCACACATACACAGGAAAATCTTGAAAAGCTAAAAACCGTCGCCGCCTATCTGGAGATAGAACTCCCTACAGAACCGGAAAAAACCGCCGGTCTTCCTGCTAAGGGAGAGGAGGAACTGTGTGAGCAGATCGTGAATACGGTAAACGCGGTAAGCAAGGTCGAGCATGAAAAAAATCTTGAACGGCAAAAGATCGAGGCTACCTTAACCGAATCCAAGTCATTTGCTAATCTTAATGCGCCTTTTAAGGAACTGGATCAGCTTTCTTATCTGACCCTGCGCGTTGGGCGACTTGATCCCCAGAGCCGGAAGGAAATGCAGGAAACACTCACCGATCGCGTTGTGATCGTGCCGCTTGACGATGAGCGGGTTCTGGCTGCGGCATCACGGCGAGGCCGTTTTGCCCTTGACTCCGAACTAAAGAAACGCTCGTTCATGCCTATCGCTATTCCCGAAGGCTATAAGGGAATCCCCGAAGAACTGCTTGCTAGTCTTGAAAACCGCATAAAGCAGATGGAGCGCGAGCTTCAGGGTATCGCCAAGCAGAAGGTGCGTCTGCATAACGAGTACGAAAAATCGCTGAAATCGCTGGTTTCCTCCCACCTCATGGCAACTCAGGTTGAAAAGCTGAAGACGCGGCTCGTCAGCACCAAAAGCGTGTATATGCTGTCCGGCTGGGTTCCCTCCGACGCGATCATCGACCTCGTGGACGGACTTTCCAAGCTAACCGATGGGCGAGTGGCGGTTCGCGCCTTTGATCCCGATGAAGTGAAGTCGATAAAGGACGGCACGGAAAAAGTGCCGGTGTCGCTCAAGCACGGGCGTTTTGTCGAAGGTTTTTGAGCCAATGGTCTTCTCTTATGGAGCGCCGTTGTATGGAACCATTGACCCGACGCCTTTTGTGGCGGTCTTCTTCACTCTCTTCTTCGGTATCATGTTCGGCGATGTTGGCCAAGGTTTTGTACTTTTTCTGCTTGGCCTTCTCATCGCCAAAAAAAAGCTGAAGATACAGTTGCTATCAATGAACTACGCTCGCCCGCTCATCTTTGTTGGTATTGCGTCAATGATTATGGGCATCCTCTACGGATCAGTGTTTGCCAATGAGTCCCTGCTTGAAAAGCCGATAGAGGCTATCACCGGCGCAATCACTGGCCATCCGGTGAGCCACATCATTCACCTTATGCCGGACCGGAACAACCTCGGCAAACTCTTTGCCTTCTTTGGTTTCTCCATTGGCATTGGCGTAATTCTGAACTCAATGGGTTTGATTCTCAATATCGTGAATCGATGTATATTAAAGGATTACGAGAAAGCTTTCTTCTCCAAGACAGGTCTCGCGGGTCTCTTGTTCTTCTGGTATGCTATTTTCATCGCCATACGCATAATACTGGGCGGGCATTTTGTAACGCTTGACCTTCTCGGTCTGTCCATACCAGTATTCTGCATCTTCTTTGGGCCGGTGATCTGGAACCTCATCAGTGGCAAGCGTCCTGTCGTAGAAGAAGGACTGTTCGCTTTCATCATTGAGGGTGTTGTAGAAATTCTGGAAACCGTGTCGAGTTATATCTCCAGCACTGTAAGTTTCCTGCGCGTGGGCGCATTTGCCTTGTCGCATACGGTCTTATCGTTTATCATTTTCAGTATCGCGGAGCTGGTAGAGGAAGGCTCGGCGTTTGGGCCGCTGTTTTCGTTGGTCATTGTCATCTTTGGCAATCTGATTATCATTTTACTTGAGGGAATGATCGTTGCCATTCAAGTGGTGCGTCTTCAATATTATGAATTCTTTAGCAAGTTTTTCACGGAGACTGGGGTGGCTTTCGCGCCGTTCAGGTTCCGCAGGGAGGTGTGAGATGAAACGCGCAGTAGCGTTTGGTGTGTTTATGCTGGCGGTGGTGGGCGGAATGTTCGCTCAGGAAGCCGGTGCGGCAGAGGCGCTGTCCGGCAATGGGTTAAAATACATTGCGGCGGCAATCGCAGTCGGAGTTTCCTGTATCGCGGGCGGTATCGCGGTGGGGCAGATTGGTGCGGCGGCAATGGGAGCTATGAGTGAAAACGCTGAACTTTCAGGAAAAGCCTTGCCCTTCGTCGGTCTGGCCGAAGGTATCTGTCTGTGGGGCTTTCTGGTAGCCCTGCTCATTATGATTCTGTAGGAAGCGGTGGATTACTTCTTTATTGGAGACGCGGAACTGGTAACAGCGTTTCGTTTTGTCGGTGTTGACGGAACAGCGGTAAGTAACGTTGACACCGCCAAAACCGCGTTTCTTAAAATCACCCAGGGGTTTGACGTGGTTGCCGGAGCCGTCCTCCCGAATGTTGAGTCCTGCCGGATACTCATTCTCACGGAAGAGGTTGCTAACTGGCTGGAGGAAGCGGTTACGGAGTGGCAATTGTCGGATCGTTATCCCCTGATAGTGGAAATTCCCGGCATGATGGGGAGGCTTCCCGGACGCAAAACGCTGGTCGATTCTATTCGGGAAGCTATTGGTATTCATGTATAAACAGGACTAAACGTATTAGCGTTTATCCAGAAAGGCATTATTTATGGAAGAACTGCAATCTACTGATGTGTTGGATCGGGAAATTCTTGAGGATGCGCGGAAAAAGGCGTACCGTATCCTCAAAGCCTCCGAGGAAGGTGTGAAATCTGCGGCGGAGTTGTGGGAAAAGAGAGCCACAGCAGCAATCGCCGAGAGTAAGGAACACTACGCGAGCCGCTTTGTTACCATGAAAGACGAGGTTGTGGCTCGATTAATTCTGGATAAACGGCGTATTCGTTCTGAAAAAGTCGAGTCTTTGTTAAAAACAGCAATGTTCGGCTATCTGCAAAGCCTGCCACGGGAAACCCTGCTCTCTCTGCTTGAAAACGAATTGCGCCTGCGATTGACTGAACTACGGGAGACCAATGAGTTTCCCACGACCAGTATGACCGTGCGAATCAAGAATCTGAGCAACGCTGAATCGGAAGCTATCCTTAAAAAGTATCTGACACCGGGGACATGGACACTGGAAACCACCAGTACAGCCACGCTTGTTGAGGATAAATTCCCCCGTCTCACGCTTGACGCACCATCAGTACGCATTAACGCCTCGATTGATAGTGTTGGATATGATTTACTCGAAGACAAGCGTACCGAACTACTCGTAGCCCTTTTGGGAGACGCGGCGCTTGAGGGAGGCTTAGCATGATTGTGGGAAAAGTTAAGCGTATTTCAGGCCCCATTATCCGTACCGTTGGGTTGAGCGGCGCAGGGCTTTTTGACGTGGTTGAGGTTGGCGAAAAACGTATCATCGGCGAAGTGGTACGACTTGAAGGCAACGAGGCCGTCATTCAGGTTTATGAGGACGACACCGGTCTTGAAATCGGTGCATCAGCTTCATCAACCGGACGCCCACTTTCGGCACGCCTTGGCCCCGGCCTTATCGGTACAATCTACGATGGTATACAGCGCCCGCTTGAAGCCCTCTTCAAGCAGAGCGGCGCGTTCATGGATCCGGGCGTGCGGGGCGAACCGCTTGACTCACAGCGGCTCTGGCACTTTGTTCCTGACCCCAATATCGAACAAAAGCTGTCCGCCGGGGAAAAAGTGGCAGTCAAACCCGGCCTTATACTCGGCAATGTCAAAGAAACCGAGAGCATCACCTGCAAGATCATGGTTCCGCCCGATACCAAAGGCGGTTTCTTAAGCGAAGTCCTACCAGTGGGTGAGTATACCATTGAAGCTATTGTAGCCCGCACCGATAAGGGCGAAGAAATCCCCCTTGCCCAGTGGTGGCCCGTGCGTATTCCGCGCCCCAGCGCGGCGCGTCTTGCGCCAGACCAGCCGCTAGTAACCGGCGAGCGCGTGATCGATGTGTTCTTCCCCCTGTCCAAGGGCGGAACCGCCGCCATCCCCGGAGGCTTTGGCACCGGCAAAACCATGACCCAGCACGCCATCGCCAAGTGGTGCGACGCCGACGTTATCGTTTACATTGGCTGCGGGGAACGCGGCAATGAAATGACTGATGTGCTAACCGAATTTCCGCATCTGTCAGACCCGCGCACTGGCCGTTCTCTCATGGAACGCACGATTCTCATAGCTAACACCTCGAATATGCCCGTGGCAGCCCGTGAAGTTTCGATATACACCGGCGTTACCCTCGCCGAGTTCTACCGCGACATGGGTTATCATGTGGCGATCATGGCTGATTCTACGAGCCGCTGGGCAGAAGCCCTGCGTGAGCTGTCGGGGCGCATGGAAGAGATGCCCGCCGAGGAAGGCTTTCCCGCCTATTTGCCCACGCGCCTTGCCGAGTTTTATGAACGCGCTGGTCGCGTCAAAACCCTTTCAGGCTTTGAAGGCTCGGTCACCATCATCGGGGCGGTCTCCCCGCCCGGCGGCGATTTTTCCGAGCCGGTAACTCAGCACACCAAGCGATTCATCCGCTGCTTTTGGGCGCTTGACCGCGATCTTGCCAACGCCCGCCATTACCCGGCTATAAGCTGGCTCGACAGCTATTCCGAGTACGCCGAGGAGGTGAAACCCTGGTGGGAGAAGGTGAGTCCCGCATGGGCAAAATCCCGTCAGGATGCACTCGACCTCCTCAAGCGCGACCAGCGCCTCGCGGAAATCGTCCGTCTTATTGGCCCAGACGCCCTTCCCGATGATCAGCGCCTCACCCTCCTCACCGCCGACATCATTAAAAACGGTTTTTTACAGCAGAACTCGTTTGATGAAGTTGACATGTACTGTGTACCCCTTAAGCAGGTGCGTCTTCTTGAACTCATCATGGAGTTTCATGAACGCGCCCAGACCTGTGTCAAACTTGGCGCTCTGCTCATCAAAATCACGTCGCTTCCCATCAGAGAACGCCTTGCCCGCCTCAAGAGCGAAGTGAAGAACGATGCCCTTAACAGCCTGAGCGACTTTGAAAACGAGATGCGCGGCGCTCTTGAGGAACTGGAGCGCAGTTACCGTTCCAAAGAAACAAAAGAAACGATTGATTAAGGTATTTTCTCGTATAGATCGTGCCGTTGTTCGTAACGGCGCGATCTATGTGCGAGTGTTTTAACGCGCCATAGCGCTTGACACATTTCATGTAAGTTGCTATAGTGTTTTTAACAGCCCAGATGGTGAAATTGGCAGACACGCTAGTTTCAGGTACTAGTGCCGCGAGGCTTGGGGGTTCAAGTCCCCCTCTGGGCAATCCCTCCTATAACTATATAAACTTATCCCATGAACGAAATATACCTGAGCGAAGTCGATATGCTGATTCGCCTCTGTCTTGGTTTTCTGGCTGGCACAATTATTGGGCTTGAGCGCTCAAGCCGTCATCAGGTTGCGGGCTTGCGTACCCATATCCTCATTACTGTAGGCGCGACGCTCCTCATGCTCCTTTCCATTTGGCTTCCCCAGGAATTCAGTTCTCTCAAGAATGGCGACCCGGGCCGGATTGCCGCGCAGGTGGTTTCCGGCATTGGTTTTCTAGGCGCCGGAGCTATGATCCGGCTTGGCAACAACATCAAGGGACTCACCACCGCCGCCTCTCTCTGGATAAGCGCCGCGTTTGGACTTGCCATTGGCGCGGGAATGTTCCTTGCCGCTGGTATCGCGCTGGCTCTGACTATGTTCAGCCTTATTGTGCTGGGACACTTTGAACAGCGCTTCTTCCCTTCGGAACGAAACAAGGTGCTGGAGATAACCTATAACGATAATCCTAACGAGGAAAAGGCTCTGGAACTCCTGCGCGCTTTCAACATCCGCGTCCAGTCGGTTGATATGGAGCAGGTCAAGGGCAAGGCCATCAAACTACGGTTTTTAATCGCCATTCCCGATGCCACCGACAGCCAGCAGGTCATCAAGACCCTCAAAACCACCGGCAAAGTGGCGCGTATCGAGATAAAGGAAAAGTATTGATCGGCTGCTTGCTTAAAAACGTATAGCCAAGTAGACCAGTTTGTTTTAGGGTTTATGTTTCACCGGCGCCTTGATTGAAACTAAAGCAAAGAACACGCACCGGTTCCTTCAGGCGATGAAACCGATGCCTCCCTGCTGCTTGCTCTTACTCTATCCAGCCTTTGAGCTTCTCATGCGCTGTTTTGAGCTTGTTAATAATATCAATCCCTTGGGGACACTTCTTTTTACAGACGCCGCAGGCCACACACTTGGAAGCGTCGCGTCCAGCCCGCGTGGTAAACATATAACTACGGCGCGGCTGGTCAAAGTTGCCAAACACCATGCCGTCGTTATAGCGGGCAAATACGCCCGGAATCTCAACGCCCTGTGGACAGGGCATACAGTATTGACAGCCCGTGCAGGGAATGGCCTTGAGCGACTCGTACTTGGTTTTCACGCGGGACAGCACATCCCTTTCCGCGTCCGTCAAACAGCCCGGAACTGATTCGGGCTTAGAGAAAACCTCGATATCCTCGGCAAGCTGCGGCAGGGTAGTGGTTCCGCTGAGAATAACGCTTACCTCTGGATAGTTGAGGAGGTATCGGAACGCCCACTCAACCGCGCTCCGCTTGGGCGCGCTGGTCTTCTGCTCATACTCTTCGTAGATCGCCTTGACTGACGCGGGCGGCGTGGCAAGCAGTCCGCCCCGCAAAGGTTCCATGATGACCAGCGCCGTACCTCTTTCGCCCGCCAGACGGATGCCCTCGACAGTAACTTCCTGTTCAACATCCATGAAGTTCTGCTGCGCCTGACACATATCCCATGAGTAGTAGGACAGTACGTCCTTAAAACATTCAAAGTCGCCATGATAGGAGAAGCCTATACCCTTGATAAGACCTTCGGCGCGGAATTGCTCATAAAGCTCAATGATCTTTTCTTGTTTAATGTCTCCCCAACTTGACTTGCCAATCGCGTGAATAAGGTACACGTCAAGGTAACTCGTGCGCAGCTTGCTCAGGGTGTTCTCAAGGTTACGGCGGGCGTTGTCTTTGATGGTCTTGCCGCCGCCGCTGGAAAGGTCGCGCATCACGCCAAAGGGCTGCTTGGTAACAATCTTCACCTTATCGCGGCACTGAAGCTGCTCAAGCGCCTCGCCCAGAACCGCCTCGCTCGCCTTGGCGTGGTAGCCATAGGCTGTGTCAAAGTAATTCACCCCGTGATCCACTGCGTAACGGATCAACTCGAATGCCTTATCCTTGTCCACCTCAGCGCGACCATTCGTCTCATCCACAATCTGCGGCAGGCGCATACAACCCATGCCCAGCGCGGATACCTTAAACCCCAGATTTTTACCATAAGTCCGGTACTGCATGTTTTACTCCTTATAAGTCGCATAAACTTGGGAAGCGTTCCTGCATAAGCCGCTTCCTCGGTTTGAGTTTAGCACCGGTACTTGTCTTTTGGAAGCGCGACCAATGGGCGCTTAAATCCATCTAACCCGTATTGAGCCTGAAGATACGCTTATATCTATTGATATAAGCTCATGTTCAGCAAAACCCGCCGCCTTGATGGTTCCCGTTGCCGAGTGTCTATCAGAAAACGGCGTGTGGAGCTGGTCGGAAAACGGCGTGGAAAGCGAGCCGCTCCTCATGTTAGCGGAAAAATGGAACCCCATGTTGCTGGGTATATCAAGGGTAATGCTTCCGCTTGCCGCGCTTAACGCTATATCGCCGGCGCTTTCAGCGATTGCGCAGCGGATACTGCCGCTCGCTGTGTTCGCTCGCAGAGCGCCTGTTACCATCTTTAAGTCAATAGTACCACTCGCTGTAGTAATAACGGTAGTTCCGTCTATCACGTCGCAACGGATACTGCCGCTGGTTGTTGAGAATTGTATCTTTTTCGCCGCGACTGTCTGAACCCTGATGCTCCCGCTTACTGTTTTTACCACAGCCGCCGTATCTGACTTAATATCGTTCAGGGTGATACTGCCGCTGAGACTCTCCAGGCTAATTGCGGAAAGCCTGAGCGCGTCGTCAGCGCGAAGACTGCCGCTCGTTACTTTCACAGCCACTGCTCCAGTGAATGAGGCGGGCATATATATCTCAACGCGGCTCTGGAAATCATTTCCAAAGCCAACACCTGAACTACTAGGCCGCTTCCCGTGTTCAATAACAAGCTGTCTTTCAGTGTTTGCCGCCGTCGCGTAAGAAACACGCGCGTAATAATCACTATCATCAATACTCATGTATTCTTTGATAACGAGTACATCCGAATCACCCCTGAACAGCTTAACGGCATCCGAACCATACGTGATTTTTACGCTGCCAACGTCTTTTAAGTCCATGTGCTGAGTGTTGACCAGTTCTGCTTCTGTAAGCTCTGCTTCTGTAAAGCCGTTGCCATAAGCCACCGCCGCGCACGCAATGAACACGGCAGGCCACATAGTACGCAATGTAAACATAAAACCTCCAAATGATAGATATAAACATTAAACACAGTATACGCAGGTTTTTGCACCTGCCGGCGCTTTTTTATAGAAGAGTCCGCGAATGACACGAATGAACACGCAGGCTTGGGTGTCAGACGTGCCATGTGTTGATGTACGCTGTGGTGTCAGAGACCTACGCGCCGGTGCCAGAGACCCACGCGGTGCCAGACGTATGCGCCGGTGCCAGAGACGCACGCGCCGGTGCCAGACGTACACGCGGTACCAGAGACCCGCGCTGGTGTCAGACGTACATGCGTTGCCAGAGACGCACGCCGAAGACACACGCGCCGGTGCCAGAGACGCACGCGGTGCCAGACGTACACGCGGTGCCAGAGACCCGCGCTGGTGTCAGACGTGTCGTGCGTTAATGTCCGCTGGTGCGTGCTGGTGCCAGACATGCTACAGTTTATGGATCGTAATAAGCCCGTTTTACGACTCGTCATAAACCCTTATGACGGATCGTCATAAGCTCGTCAGACGGATCGTCATAAACATTTATGACGGATCGTCATAAGCCCGTCAGACGACTCGTCATAAGCCTGTTTTACGACTCGTCATAAACACTTATGACGGATCGTCATAAGCCCTTATGACCGATCGTCATAAGTCTACCTTACGGATCGTCATAAACACTTATGACCGATCGTCATAAGCCCGTCAGACGGATCGTCATAAACCCGCCAGATGGATCGTCATAAGCCCTTATGACCATTCGTCATAAGCCCGCTTTACGAGTCGTCATAAGCCTGTTTTACGACTCGTCATAAGTCCGCTTTACGGATCGTCATAAAGCCTTATGACGGATCGTCATAATCCCGTCTGACGGATCGTCATAAGCCCGCTTTACGACTCGTCATAATCCCGTATGTCGGCGCGTCATAAGCGCGTCTGTCGG
>JAITFA010000166.1 GCA_031281685.1 Treponema sp.
CGGGGTTTTGTACGGGTCGATTTCCGGCTATCTTGGCGGGCGCGTTGATCTGGTGATGATGCGGATCGTGGACATCATCTACTCGGTGCCAGACGTGCTGGTGGTCTTGCTGCTGGCGGTTACGTTAAAGCCGCTCATGTCGGCTTTTGCCGACGCGAACCAGACGAATCTCGCGGGTAGACTCGTTATTGCCCTGGGACCAAGTATCATCGCCATCTTCATTGCCTTCGCCTTACTGTATTGGACAACGCTGGCGCGTATCGTGCGCGGGCAGATACTGCAACTCAAGCAGCAGGAGTACGTCATTGCGGCGCGGGCATTGGGCGCGTCTGATCAGCGCATCATCCTGAAACATCTCTTGCCGAACTGTATCGGCTCGCTGGTCGCGGCGACTTGTTTACAAATCCCCGTTGCCATTTTTCTGGAGTCGTTTCTGTCGTTCCTCGGACTTGGGGTGAACGCGCCAATGACCAGTCTCGGCTCACTGGCGTCAGACGCGCTCGGAGGTATGTACACCTACACGTACCGGCTTATCATACCAGCGGCGCTGTTAAGCCTGTTGATACTGTCCTTTAACCTTTTTGGAGACGGACTGCGGGATGCCTTTGACCCGCGGCTCAAGAAATAGGAGCGACGAATGGCGACTGATGACACGTTACTGGAAGTTAATGACCTCAAGGTCTCGTTTTTTACGCCAGTGGGCGAGGTTAAAGCTGTTGGCGGCGTTTCTTACGCGCTGAACTACGGAGAGGTTATGGGTATTGTTGGCGAATCCGGCTCCGGGAAAAGCGTGGAAGCCTACGCGGTGATGCGCCTGCTGGAGTCCCCGGGCCGGGTTGTTGGCGGCAGCGTGCGTTTTGAGGGGCATGACCTGCTTGCCTACAGTCAGCGCGACATGGAAAAGATTCGCGGTAATCGCATGAGCATGATCTTTCAGAACCCGATGGAAAGCCTGAATCCGGTGTACACCATCGGCAATCAGCTTATGGACGTACTTCTGGAACACGCGAAGGATAACGGCGTTGAGATTACGAAACAGGCGGCCTCAGATAAGGCGCTGGAGATGTTACGGCTGGTCGGCATTACCAATCCTGAGCGCCGCATGAAACAGCATCCCCATGAGTTATCCGGCGGTATGCGTCAGCGGGTGATGATAGCAATGGGCCTTATCTGCGAACCTCAGCTTCTCATTGCCGACGAGCCGACCACCGCGCTGGATGTAACCATACAGGCGCAGATACTCGAACTGATGAAGTCAATTCAGCGGAAAACCGGTATGGCGATTATCTTCATCACGCATAATCTCGCGGTTATCGCTGAAATCTGCGATACCGTTGTGGTGATGTACGGCGGTCATGTTGTTGAGCAGGGGACGGTTGAGGATATTTTTTACCACCCCACGCACCCTTACACGCAAGGTTTGCTGCGCTCAATGCCCCGCCTCGACGAGCAGAAAGGCGAGCGGCTCATACCCATTGAAGGTACGCCGATCAATATGCTGGAACCAAATCCGGGATGCCCGTTTGCGCCGCGCTGTGAGCGATGCATGAAAATCTGCGTCAACCGTAATCCGCCGAAGATTACTCTTGACCGGGGTGATGATAGCAAAGGCTTCTCCGCTGCTGGTCATCGTATCGCCTGCTGGCTTCCATTCAAAGATTTCTCGCCCAATAGTGGAGGCCGACCATGAATGCGACTCATCTTATCGACCTTGATAACCTCAAGAAATATTTCCGCGTTAAGGAAAGCTGGGGTCGCTCCCGTTCCATTCACGCGGTGGAGAACGTGCCGCTGTTCATTGAGGCGGGGGAAACCTTGGGTCTTGTCGGCGAGTCTGGGTGTGGGAAGACCACGCTGGGGCGCACGATTCTGCGGTTGTACGAGCCGAGCGCGGGCAAGATTTTTTTTAAGGGCAAAGATATTACTCACGTTGATATGCTTCCCTACCGGCGGAAGATGCAGATCATCTTTCAGGACCCGTCGGCGTCATTGAACCCGCGCATGACCGTTGGCGAGATTGTCGGCGAGCCTATTGACATACACAAGCTGGCGCCATCGCCAGCGGAGCGGCGCGAGCGAATCAACTACCTGCTGTCGCGGGTAGGGCTGAATAGCGAACACGCTAACCGTTACCCGCACGAGTTTTCCGGCGGGCAGCAGCAGCGCATCGGCATTGCCCGCGCCTTAGCAGTGGAGCCGGAGTTCATCGTGTGCGACGAGCCGGTATCGGCGCTGGACGTGTCAATACAGTCGCAGATCGTGAATATGCTGGAAGATATGCAGGGGGAACTGGGGCTGACCTATCTTTTTATCGCGCATGATATTTCGGTGGTACGGCATATCTCCAAGCGCATCGGCGTTATGTACCTCGGCAACCTCGTGGAGTTGGCGGAAAGCTACGAGCTATACGAGAAGCCGCTGCACCCGTATACCCAGAGCCTCTTACAAGCCGTGCCGATTCCTGACCCGCAGCTTACGCGCCGCAGGAAGCGGACGATGTTACAGGGCGAAATCCCCAACCCAATGGACATACCAAAGGGGTGCCGGTTCAACACGCTGTGTCCACACGCGCAGAAGCGCTGTACTGAGGCAGCGGCGGAGTTTAAGGAGGTCGCGCCCGGACATAGCGTGGCGTGTCATTTGTTCACTTAGGAATAGTTCCTGCTCTTGGCAGGTAGCTATAGCGCGCTGTATGGCGCGTAAACTCGCGGCGGCGTAACCGTCAGTTTTTATGCAGGCGCATAAAAACAGGCGCGCTGGATACGGTGTTCAACGCGCTAAGAATTGGAGGATTTTTATGGTAAAGCGAATTGGTTTCTTGCTTATGGGACTCACGCTCATAGCAATGAGTGTGAGCGCAAACGCGACGCGACAGCCCGCGCAGGCAAGCGGGTCCCAGATCACGCTGGTATTAGGGTCGGAGCCGAACACGATTGATCCGGCGCTTAACTCCGCGGTGGACGGCGCTATCTACCTCAGCCACCTGTTTGAAGGTCTGTACAAGTATGCGGATAACGGGCAGGGACGCGCTCAGGCAGTACCCGGTCTGGCTGTCCGCGCTCCCCAGAAAACCGTAAACGCTGACGGCACAGTAACGTATGTCTTTACCCTGCGCGATAACCTGAAGTGGTCGGACGGGCAGCCGTTTACCGCGAAGGACATTGTGTTTAGCTGGCAGCGCCTTGTTGATCCCAGCACTGCCGCTGATTACAGCTACATGATCGACATGGTGAAAAACGCTAACGAAATCATGGCTGGTCAAGTAAACAAAAGCCAGCTTGGTGTTCGCGCCATTAACGATAAGACCCTCGAAGTCATCATTACCTATGACTGTCCCTTCTTTTTTGAGATTATGGCCTTCCCCGCCGCTTTCCCGGTACGTGAGAGCGTTATCAACAGCGCAGGCGACCAGTGGACATTCAGCCCTTCGACCTATATCAGCAATGGTCCGTACCGCCTCAAAGAGTGGGTCCATAACAGCTATATCCTTGTTGAGAAGAACCCTAACTACTATGCGCCGGTGAGCGGTCCTGACAACATCCGTTTTGCACTTATGGACGATGACAACGCCATGCTTGCCGCTTTCCGCAACAAGGAAGTTGACTTTATGGAAACGCCGCCGGTTGATGAGATTCCCGGACTGCTGGCATCCGGTGAACTGAAGGTCGCTGACTATCTTGGTACGTACTATGTTAGCATTAACAACCAGAAAGCGCCCTTTACTGACCCGCGTGTACGCAGGGCGTTTTCGCTTGCCATTGACCGCAATTACATTGTCGAGCAGATTACCCGCGCAGGCCAGAAGCCCGCGAGCGGCTTTGTTCCTTCCGGCTTGTATGATGCGGCTGGCGCGGGCAGTGATTTCCGTCAGACTGGCGGCAACTACTACAGCATTGCCAAGGAGGATTACAACAAAAATGTCGCCGAAGCCCAGCGCCTCCTTGCTGAGGCTGGTTATCCCAATGGTCAGGGCTTCCCGGTGGTTGAATACCTCTACAAC
>JAITFA010000210.1 GCA_031281685.1 Treponema sp.
GGCCAACTCGGACAATGTTCTGCGCGGGGGGCTTACTTCCAAGCACGTTGCTATTGACGAGCTTCTCCACATTCTGCGTTTCTCCGCGTTTAAGCCACAGATCCTCACGCCTCAAGGGAATACTTACCAGACGCCGAGTCGTGAGTTCGCCCTGTCCGTATTAAGCGGCAATGGCGAATGCTGTAAACTGCCTATATGCGGTCCGGCTATTGTCATTGTTACCAAAGGCGCGGCTGATATTGACGGCCTTGCGCTTGGTCAAGGCGACTCCGCCTTCATTCCGGCGGACGCGGGAGCGCCGCTTTCCATCACTGGAACCTACACTCTCTACAGCGCCACGCCTAACCTTTCGACCTGAAAAGACAACAAGATGAGAATCTTTGTTGACGCAGATTCTTGTCCCCGTCTCACGCGGTCGGCGGTGTTACGCGCCTCAGCGCGAACTGGTATTCAGGCAGTTTTTGTAGCGAACCGTCTGATTCCGGGTATAATTGGCCCAACCACGCTGATGGAACTTTGCCCGTCTGGTGAGGGCATGGCTGATGACCGCATAGTCGCGCTTGCCCGCGCTGGAGACCTTGTGATCACGCGGGACATACCGCTCGCACAACGCCTTGTGGAAGCCTCGGTTATGGTTATAGATGATCGCGGAAGGGAGTACACGCCGGAAAACATTCAGGAACGACTGTCCCTGCGTGACTTTATGGTAGGACTTGCAGAAAATGGCCTCGGCAAAGACCGGGTTGCCCAGTATGGAAAACGGGAACTCAAAGCCTTTGCCGACAGTTTTAACCAGATTCTTGCGAGGACGCTTAATCCTTCCGTCCGGTACATTTGATGATGTGATACCCAAACTGGGTCTGAACCACATCTCCCACTGAACCCGGGGAAAGCCGTTTCACCGCCGCCTCAAAAGGTGCAACCATCTTCCCCGACCCGAACCAGCCGAGGTCTCCGCCGGAAGACTTCGATGGACAGGAAGAAAACTCCCGCGCCAGCGACTCAAACTGAGCACCCTGTTTAATCCGTTTCAAAAGCTCATCCGCCTGTGTTCTGCTTTTCACCAGTATATGGCTCGCTCGCCATTCCATATACCACACTCCTAATTGGTCAGTAACCCCATGTCTAAAGACAGGGGCTTGTAGCTTGGCTGATTACTCAACGTGCGCTACAAGGTTTCTGCTTCCACGATAGTTTCACTCTTATCGCCAAGAGCCAGAGCCACCATGTCCACAGACGTTTCGGACGTAAGTCCGCACTACGCGGATACGAGCTTGTAGACTAAACTATCTTTATCACCATGTCAACAAAAGGTTTCCCATCTATCACTGGGAAGCTGATGCGGAGGTCTCTGACACCGCCACAGTCGCGTGAGGAGAACACACCCCGCCTTTGCGGTTTTAGGGTCAGGTCTTTGTCATAGGTAACTGTATGAGGAACTTTCAGGAGCTGACCGGAAGAACTGAATTGCGTTATTATCCGTACGCGGTAAGTCCCGGCGGAAAGCGAGCGGATTAGGGCGATGAGTTCGGAGGGGTTATTTACCACAATGTCGGAGGGATCGACTTTTACCTCTACGCCACCACCCGCAGGTACGAAGTAGAGTCCCACATCGCTCTGATCTCCGACTAAATTCAGCTTCCAGCTTCGCGCCGGAGAGTTTCACGTTCACCGAGCCGGGCTTGAGGTCGGTTACTGAGGTGAGGACGGTTTCGCTTACAACCGCAGCAACATGCTTGGGCTTTATCTGGGAGACGGCGGAGCGCAGAGCTAGGCCCGGATGCAGGTTAATTCTGATCTTGTGCTTACTATGATCAAAGTCTTCCTCCGGCGTGTCGAAGACACCACTTATGCTGGGGAAGGCGTTGAACAGTTCGGGAGCCACTGGTGTTCGACACGCTGCCGAGGGACAGAGACGCCGGTGGCGGGATAGACCACCGGTGCCAGAGAAGAGACACCGCCAGGTGCCAGACACACTGTCGATATCAGACATGCCGCCAGCGGTGGGATAATCTGCTGGTGCCTGACATGCTGCCGATGGTGGGAGAGACCACCAGTGCCAGACACGCCGCCGGTGTCAGCCATGCTGCTGGTGTCAGACACACCGCTGGGAGACGTTACCGGGGAAAGAGACGCCGGTGGCGGGAGAGACCACCGGTGCCAGAGAAGACACGCCGCCGGGGACAGAGACGCTACCGCTTACGCCATCGGTGCCAGACACACCACCGGGACACAGCCAGTGCTAGAGACACCAGTGCCAGACACACCAGCGGTATCAGACACCGGACAACGCGGTCGCTTACAGTGAGGCTTGCGCGGAGGCAAGCCCTTTGCGTACAAGGAGGTATCAGCCGTTTTTTGGGGAAGCCTGTACGCTGGGTCGTGGACGCGGGAAGTCCTTTGCGGCTAAACTTTCCTCAACCTTATGTCTTTTTAAGGTATACTGAAGAAAGGGAGTATCTCATGGGAACGTTTACTGAAGAGATTACCTTGGACAATGTCGGGGATATCATCAACGTACGAAACGGACGTATTTCAGACGCAAACATCCGCACGGTTACACTGGATGCTCTGCCCGATACTGGTGCGTGGACCCCGGCCATTAACGAGGAGGTACGGCAAAAACTGGGGCTTGCCGTCGTGGAAATGGTAGAGTCCGGGATCGCGGACGGCTCAACCGCTGAATACGGCCTCACCGAACCAGTGGAAATCCGCTGGAAAGACCGCCGCATCAGCCAAGAGGAGGTGGTCGTACCCAATGCAAGCGAAATCCTCATGGGTGCGCTGCCCCCGGAAAGCATGGACCTCTACGTTGATCCGGTAAATCAGCGTCTTATCGGCGTCCATAGAGACCAGCAGATACGCCGGCTCAAATAGAGACCCGTAAGGAGTAGGGACTATGTTTGAAACCATTGTGGGGCAGAGCGCGGTGAATCAGCTTGCCCGTGATAAGGCAGCCGGAAAGCTGGCGCCAGCGCTTCTGTTCGTGGGACCGCCAGCGTCGGGTAAGGGAAGCGCGGCGCTTGAGCTTGCCCGCGTCCTGTCCTGCGAACAGCTCAACGCACCGGAGGACTGCGCCTGCGCTTCCTGTGCCAGACACCGCGTACTTGCGGACCCCGACACGTTGCTGCTTGGGTCTCGTGCGTTTTACGCCGAGATTGCCGCCAGCGCCGCCGCGTTTCAGCGCGATACAGCGGCAGGGCGAACCCTGTTTATCCGCTCAACGCGCAAACTCCTTGCCCGCTTTTCGTCGCACCTGTGGGAGGAAGACGCCAAGTTTAACAAAATAAGCGCGCACCTCGTTGCTCTGGAAGAAGATATTGACGCGCTCAACATAGCCAAAACCGAAGCTGCGCTCAAAAAGCGGATAGATTCGATACTCAAAAACGCGCTAAAGCTGGAAAGCGAGGGCATGAGCGACCTCATACCCATCGCACAGATCAGACGCGCTGCTTACTGGAGCCATCTTGCGCCGTTCGGCAGGCGGAAATTTCTACTCCTTGAAAACGCCGACCGTATGCAGGAAGGGGCGCGTAACTCGCTGTTAAAGCTCCTTGAAGAACCGCCCGCGTCGTTAAGCATCGTGCTTACCAGCGCCCGTGAGGGAACTTTGTTACCCACGATACTGTCGCGTTTGCGCCCATACCGCTTTGTTCAGCGCCCGCCGGAACTTGAGGCGCAGATCATACAGAGCCTTTTTCATGAAGCAAGCAATAAGGGTATTGGCGCGTACCTTGACTCATTTCTGCCAGTGTCAGCCGAGAGCCTGCAACCGCTCGCTGCGTTTCTGGCCGCTTCGATTGCCCTTAAAACAGTGCGGCTTTTGCAGCGCAAAGGTCAGCCTTTGCCCGAAGAACTGGTGTCGCTGGGTAAGATAAGTGCGCCTGTAGCGGAAAACGCCGGTCTTGGCAGACCAGATACTGACGCTAAAACAGTTATCGCCAAAGTCGTTGACGGCGCTGGCGGTTTTGAGCTAAGAAGCCTGTTTCTGCGCTTCCTAAGTAGCCTGCTGGCGCTGGTTTCTAAGAGCGCCACTGAGGAACCTGCTAATACCCCGAATATTGGGCGCGATATTTGGCGAAAATATACAGGAGAGGCGGCAAACGCAGTGGGGACCTATAACCAGAGTCCATCGCTGGCGCTGGAACGTTTGATGACCGCCCTGCCCGGGGAACTTGTGCGGAACTTTGGTGTATAAGAGGATGCTATGCGACAATTCATCAGACGAGCCTTGCAAAAACTAAATAAATTGACCGTAGAGCAGATCCGCGATCTGCTCTTTTCAGCAGCCGCTGAAATCGACCGGCTGGAAACGGTGCTTGATTCGCTCACCGAGGGGATTCTGGTTTGCGATACTGACCATAACCTGATTCTGGCCAACAAATACGCGGAACGCTTCTTGTCGTTGAACGCGAGCGAGGGAACCAAGCCGATCTGGACGCAGATTCAGGACGATATAGTGGCCATGTTCTTTGAGACCACGCTCCAAAGCGGGGATCGGGTGCAGGAGCGGGAGTTTGACGTGGAAGCCAATGGTAAACAGCGGCTTCTCTCCTTCAATGTGTTACCGCTCGTGCGCGACCGGCAGGTCTGCGGTTCCCTGATTTATATTGAAGATATTACCGAGAAGCGAAGTAAAGAGGCGCTTATGCGGCGTATGGAAAACCTCGCCAGCCTCACTACCCTGGCCGCAGGCGTCGCGCATGAGATAAAAAACCCGCTCGGCTCGATTTCGATTCACATTCAGCTTATCCAGAAGGCGACCAATGCTAACAAAGCGGCTTATGTCGAAGAGCATGGGCCGGATGACAGTACCGAAATGGCAAGGTACTTCAAGCTCTTGGATAAATACCTTGCTGTGGTGAACGAGGAAATTGACCGCCTGAACCATATTGTCGTAGACTTCCTCTTTGCCGTGAGGCCAATGGATATGGACATCCGCAAAGGGGACATCAACGAGATCATCAGAGACCTCATCAGCTTTGTCAGCGTTGAACTGGAACAGACGCAGATCGCCAGCGAATTACGGCTCGCTAAGGACCTGCCCGCTATTAACTTTGATGAACGCCACATAAAACAGGTTTTACTCAACCTTATCAAAAACGCCATAGCAGCCATGTCCGATGGCGGCGTACTCACGGTTATAACCGAAGCGACCGATACAGAGGTCTTTATCAGGATCAGCGATACGGGGGTCGGGATTCCAGAGGAGAATCTGTCAAAGATTTTTGAGCCGTACTTCACCACCAAAGCAACTGGTTTGGGGCTTGGGCTGACGCTCGTGTTCAAAATTATCCGTGAGCATCAGGGAGAAATCACGGTTAAGTCCAAGCCCAGCGAGGGTACCTGTTTCACCATTTCCCTGCCTATTCCTCAGAAGGAATGGCGGCTCATTAGCTATGGCGGCGACAAAGCGGAGACCGCGTCGCATGACACTGCGTATCAAGGGGAAAATTTCTATACGCTGTGATACTATAACGGCTTGATTAAAACCATCAATTCTATAAGATATAAAAACCTCTTGAACACAATAGGAGCGTATGGAGTTATAATGGCATATAAGACACTCATCACCGGCTATCCCAGAATCGGCGAGAACAGAGAACTGAAAAAGGCGCTTGAGTCATACTGGGCGGGGGATATTCCTATAAACGAACTCAAAAAGAAGGCTGCTGCTTTGCGAAAGACTCACTGGCTTTTTCAAAAGGAAGTGGGCATTGATTTTATAAGCGTGAACGATTTTAGCTACTACGACACAATGCTCGACACCTGTGTCATGCTCGGCGCAATACCGCAGCGTTTCCGCATGATAGAAGATGCGGACGAGCGCTACTTTGCTATGGCGCGTGGGAACGCCGCGTCTTTGGCAATGACTATGACCAAGTGGTTTAACACGAACTACCACTACATTATGCCTGAACTTGATGACAGCCTTGTATTCAAGGCGGACTCTTCAAAGCTCCTTGCGGAGTACGACGAGGCGCGTCGCCTTGGCATTGAGGGGAAAATCAACATCATAGGTCCCCTTACCTTTCTTGGGCTTTCAAAAACAAGCGGCGGCGCTGATCCCTACGACTACTTTGACGCGGCCTTGAGCGCGTACATACAGGTTGCGCGTGATATTGCGGCCCATACGGAGAGCGCCCTTATCCAATTTGACGAGCCTATTTTTGTGTGCGCCCCTTCCCCAAAGCAGCTTGAGCTGCTCAAGAAAGCCTATACCGTGCTAACTGCGGTAAGCGACAAGCTCCGCATCATTGTTACCACCTACTTTGAACGATCAAACGAGGCGACCGCCGTACTGGGCGGCATACCGGTCTGGGGACTTGGGCTTGACTTTGTGCATGGAGCGCGGAACATCG
>JAITFA010000229.1 GCA_031281685.1 Treponema sp.
GATAAAGGTCTAAACAAATCTTTGACGAGCGGGTCTTTCTTTTACGCTTGATTACGACCACTATTCAGCGTATTGGAACACTACCGTCTGAAAAGGCTTGCGTTGAAACACTTTTTGGAACATATTGTTGGTATGCCTCAACACTTTTTGGAACGAGCGGTTACGAATGAGCTGTTACGCTGGAAAAACAAAGCAAACAGACAGCCTCTGCTGATCAGCGGCGCACGGCAGGTTGGCAAGACACACAGCGTACTCAGTTTTGGCAAGGAACACTACAAAACCACCGCGTACTTTAACATGGAAGATTCCCGCGACATTCAGGCTGTGTTTGAGCGCGACCTTGATCCTGTCCGCATAGTCAGGGAACTCTCAGCATTGTCCGGGACTTTGATTCTGAAAGGCGATACGCTCATCATCTTTGACGAGGCGCAGGCGTGTGAACGCGCCCTTAGCAGCCTCAAGTATTTTGCCGAACATGCCAGCGGCTATCACGTTATCGCTACCGGCAGCCTGCTTGGTATCAGTTTGAATCGAAAGGCATACTCTTTTCCGGTGGGCAAGGTGGATATGCTCACCATGCATCCCTTGAGCTTTGAGGAATTCCTCTGGGCAACTGGAAATCGTGAGCTTTCCGCCTTGATTCTTGAAAGTTACGCGACATTCGCACCGCTTTCCCCGCATAACAAGGCGCTGGAACTGTACAAAACGTACCTTGTGGTTGGGGGAATGCCTCACGCAGTCGCCGAATACGCGCAAAGCGGGGATTTTGATTTTGTTACCGCGATTCAAAAGAGCCTAAACGACGCCTACATTGCGGATATGGCAAAATACGCCACGCCTCAGGAAACTACGCGAATCATGGCGGCTTGGGCAAGCGTTCCAGCGCAGCTTGCCAAGGATAACCACAAGTTTCAGTACCGTGTCGTCAAGTCCGGCGCAAGGGCTTACGAGTACGAAACATCGCTTCAGTGGCTCAGTCAGGCGGGCATCATCACCCGTTGTGTACGGGTACGGGAAGCCTCATTTCCGCTGACGGCTTCTATTGAGCCTGAAACGTTTAAGGTGTACATGATGGATACAGGCTTACTCTGCTCCAAATTCAGCGTAAACGCGGCAGTGGTGTTGAATGAAGACCCTCGCCTTGATCGCTTCAAGGGCGCTTTGGCGGAGAACTACGTTTGTCAGGCGCTTACCATAAACGGCATAGTTCCCTGTTACTGGGAATCAGCGGGCAAGGCGGAACTTGATTTTTTGTTTCAAGACACTTTGGGTAACGTCATACCGCTGGAAGTGAAAGCGGCTGATAATGTACGAGCGAAAAGTCTCCTGTACTTTGTCGAAAAGTACCATCCGCCATATAGCATCAGGGTATCAGCCCGGAATTTTGGCTTTGAAAACCAGATACAAAGCGTCCCTCTCTATGCGGTATACTGTATTAGGGCATGACGGCGAATGTTGCGGCGTTTAATGGGAGCGATTGTTCTCTGCTCTTTTGGCGAGGTTTAGTCCGCCCTCCGCCGGGAATTGTACTACAACAAAAAAGCCCGCTGAGTGCGGGCTTTTTATTGCAAACGCTGCGCGAACACTGGTTGCGGACTAGGCAAACTTGGCGATTGGGACAAAAGTCTCAGGCTTGAGCTCCGCGCCGCCCACGAGAGCGCCGTCAATGTTTTCCTTAGCCATAAGCTGTGCCGCGTTGTCAGGCTTCACCGAGCCGCCGTACTGGATGATGAGCTTCTGAGCCGCGTCTTCGCCATAGAGACGGGCAATCACTTTGCGGATGTAGGCGTGAATCGCCTCGGCGTCTTCGGGAGACGCGGTTTTACCCGTGCCGATTGCCCAGACCGGCTCGTAGGCAATGGTAACTTTGGCGAGGTCTGCGGCGCTGACGCCGGATAGTCCCCAGAGCGTCTGGGATTCGCACACCACCTCGGCCTGACCAGCCTCGCGTTCCTCAAGGGTTTCGCCAACGCAGAGGATCACGTCAAAGCCGTGTTTGAGGGCAAGTTTCACCTTCTTGTTGATGAGCGCGTCGTCTTCCTTGTAAGTATGACGGCGCTCGCTATGCCCCAGTATCACGACCTGTACGCCCAGGTCTTTGAGCTGTAACACCGAGACTTCGCCGGTATGCGCGCCCTGTTCCTCGGCGGCAACGTCCTGCGCGCCCAGAAGGATGTTGCTGTCCTTGACAATGGCGGCAACGGTTTCGAGGCTCGTGAACGACGGCGCCACAAGGTACTTGTGCTTTCCGTCTTTAAGCTGGGACACAAGCGCCTTGGCAAGCTCGGCAGCCTCGGCGCGGGTTTTGTGCATTTTCCAGTTACCCGCAATGTAATATTGTCTGCTCATAAACTACTCCTTAACCCCGTCGCTCTGCGGCGGGGATTCTTTATTTCTGAACATTTTCGTTCAGTACGTTAAGCAAGTCTCGCGTTAGCCTCTACAAACTTCGATACCGGGGAGCTTCTTGCCTTCCAGCAGTTCGAGAGACGCGCCGCCGCCAGTGGAGACGTGGCTCATCTTGTCCGCGAGCTGAAACTTGTTGACCGCCGCAACTGAATCGCCGCCGCCTACGACCGTGATGGCTCCCTTACCAGTAGCTTCGGCGACCAGCTTTGCCACTTCCTCGGTGCCTTTCGCAAAGGCGTCGAACTCGAAGACGCCAACCGGACCGTTCCAGACTATAGTCTTGGCTGTAGCGATGGTTTCCTTGTACTTGGCAAGGGTCTTAGGACCAACGTCAAGACCGAGGAGATTATCGGGCAGGTCAAGACCGTCAACGGCGATGGGTTTTGCGGCTGCGTCAAAGGTTTCGGCGCCAATGTGGTCAAGCGGCAGTACGATTTCCGCGCCGACTTCCTTTGCAGCGGCGAGTATCTTTTTCGCGGTGTCAATCTGATCGTCTTCAACCAGCGATTTGCCGATCTTGTGTCCCTGAGCTTTGAGGAAGGTATACGCCATGCCGCCGCCAATGACGAGGGCGCTGGCGTTCTTCAACAGGCTTTCGAGTACCGCGATCTTCGACGACACCTTTGCGCCGCCGATAATGGCCACGAGCGGTTTCTGCGGGCTGGTAACAATGGGTTCGAGGTAGTTCACCTCTTTTTCCATGAGGAAACCAGCGACCGACACTGGCACAAACTTGGCGATAGACGCGGTTGAGGCGTGATCGCGGTGCGCAGTGCCAAAGGCGTCATTCACGAACACATCCCCGTAAGTGGCAAGCTCTTTAGCCAGCTTGTCGAGATCAGCGGGGTCTTTCGCGGTTTCTTCCTTATGAAAGCGGGTGTTTTCCAGCATGATGACCGTACCGGCAGGCTGTTCGTTGATGAACGCCTTCTTGCCATAGCAGCCATCCTCGCCCGCAAACACAACCGGCTTGCCCAGCTTGGCGGCGAGGTAGTCAGCCACAGGCTTAATGCGGTGCTTACCCGCGATGTACTTGGCTTCGTCAAACGTCTTGCCGTCTTTTTCAGCCTTTTCTTTGGCTTTCTTGGCATCCTTACTCGGATCACCGAGGTGGCTCATCAGCGTCAGGGTTTTCACACCCTGATCTAAGATGTACGTGATGGTGGGAAGCGCCGCGACGATACGAGTATCGTCCTGCACAACGCCGTCTTTCATCGGTACGTTGAAATCGACCCGCATGATGACCCGTTTGTCTTTCAGGTCAACACTTTTAACGGTTTTGATAGTAGCCATATATACCTCCATATATTGAGAGATTAGTTTGATAGATTAATGATGTGAATATACCGTGATACAGAACATTGGGAAGGGATTCAGCTTTGGCAACTGAATTCGTATAAAGATCGTTAAAATCGTTGTAACTTGATTCCAGCGCCATCTCCAATTCTTCAATAGCCTACCTTCTGTAGAAGTTTCCCATAATGAAGGGACTGAGGCTTGCCCCAGTCCCTTGTTCAGCAACCCTTACTTGTTGATGACGCGAGCCATCTCCACAACCTTGCAGGAGTAGCCCCACTCGTTGTCGTACCACGCTACGAGCTTCACAAAGGTCGGGTCAAGCGCGATACCGGCCTTGGCGTCGAACACCGAGGTGCAGGCTTCGCCGCGGAAGTCCGTAGAAACCACAGAGTCTTCCGTGTAGCCGATTACGCCTTTGAGTTCGCCTTCGCTGGCAGCCTTCACTGCTTTGCAAATCTCGTCATAGCTGGCGGCTTTGTTAAGTTCCACCGTGAGGTCAACAACCGATACGTCGGACGAGGGAACGCGGATCGACATACCAGTGAGTTTGCCGTTCAAGTGGGGAAGCACCTTGCCCACAGCCTTGGCCGCGCCGGTCGAGGAGGGGATGATGTTCTCAAGGATGCCACGTCCGCCGCGCCAATCCTTGTTGGAAGGACCGTCAACGGTTTTCTGAGTGGCGGTTGCCGCGTGAACTGTGGTCATAAGACCGCGTTTGATTCCAAAGGAATCATCGATAACTTTGGCGAGCGGCGCGAGGCAGTTCGTCGTACACGAAGCGTTGGAGATGATGGGCTGTCCGGCATAGGTCTTCTCGTTTACACCGTACACGAACATCGGCGTGTCGTCTTTGGACGGCGCCGACAGGATTACCTTCTTGGCTCCGGCCTTGATATGCAGTTCAGCCTTCTCTTTGGTGAGGAAGAGACCGGTGGACTCGATCACAATGTCAGCCCCAACATCGCCCCACTTGAGTGCGACCGGGTCTTTCTCAGCGGTAAGCCGAATCTTCTTGCCATTCACGATAAGGGTATTGCCCTCAACCGCGATGTCGCCTTTGAAGCGCCCATGCACGGAATCGTACTTGAGCATATACGCGAGATAGTCCGGCTCAAGAAGATCGTTGATCCCCACGATCTCAACATCAGAGAAGTTCGCGACAGCGGCGCGAAACACCATGCGTCCAATACGGCCAAAGCCATTAATACCAATCTTCATAAATACCCCCGAATCAATAAATTTGTATCTATACAATAGCGATACGCTAGAAAAGAGTCAATACCCAGACCCACGCCTCCGAAAACCCACCTACGGATAGCTCAGCAGGGCGAAGGTGAATACGGCTGGCGGGAAATCTGCCCCTCACTGCGTTTAAGCCAAATACGCCGTCGCTTCCCACGGCTGAACCAGAGCGGCGGCAAGCTCGATTTCAGCGTAGTTGCTGATAAGCAGACT
>JAITFA010000046.1 GCA_031281685.1 Treponema sp.
GTGTTTCTGACGACAAAACGTTTGGTCTTCACCGCCATACTGCTTTTTTTTACAAACTTCTCCCGCTCAAGCCCGATTCTGGCGCGTTCCTCCTCGGTTACTATCTGGATATAAAAATCAGCCTTCCTTGAACCAAAGGGACCAAGAACGTCCCGCAACTGTGCAAGCTCCATTCGTTGTGTGTGTTGCGCAACCTGTTGTACTTGGCGTTGCAGGCTGCGCGGCGCGATACTCTGCGCGTCTTTCGTGGACATCAGTGCGTTCTTCATAAGCAAAGCCAGTTCCGCGTTCAGACCGGGAACCGCGAGATGTATGGGTAAACAAACCCCTTCGCGCATGTCCTGATGCAACACCTCAACGTCCGTATTAAGAAACGGCGGCGTTCCAGCAAAAAGCTGGTAAAGCAAGGCAGATGCAGTGAACGCAATAGCCTCTTCTCCGCGCAAGTTTGGGTGTATCCAACGTTCTCCGCCACATATCCAGCGATTCTCAGCCTCAATACTCCGGCGCGCAGTTGCTGGCGGATAAAACAAGACTGTCCCATCAGGCGCGACACGAGCAAGCGCCGGCGCGAGTGAAAACGCGGCGTCGCGGTAGCTCAGGCTGACACACGCCGCGATCCAGACTCGCAGGGCGTCAAGAGCCGTATCTTTTGCCTCATTGGAGGCGCTGGTGTCAGAGGCACACGCATCAAGGATCACGTCAAGCGGCCTGCCTTCAAAGACCGGTCCCCAAATGCCAATAGTCCCGTTCCGCTCAACGACGCCTCCAGCCTGCCACACGCTCACTGATCCGTCACGGCTGACAACAAATCCTTGCTCTGTAATAAAGTACGAGAGCTTTGCCTGCGCAAAAGCCTGCGCGTCAAGACCAGTGTCAAAGAAAAGCGCTGGTTTTCCATCAATCTCAAGAGTGCTGATCATCTTTTACTTCCTAAACAAGTTTATCACACAGTGTACCAATGGGGAATTCTCTCTTGACTTGCGTCTGGTACTCTTCCTTATTATTCCCATTATATGTATAATACTATAATGCAGAAAGTTGATTTATATTCCTTACTGTGGGCGTATGTGAATAAAACGCATAACCCTACCATAAAAATTAGCGTATTTATTGATTTTATTGGAAAATACGCTCGGCACCATGCGATGGAACAGCCTGAATGGGAGGTATGGACGCGGAATGCCCTCCCTAAATTCTGGGAGGAGGTTCCGGCGCTGGTGGACGCGGGTAAGTGCGAGATTCAAGGCGTTACAACGGATCGCTCAATCTTCCTCACCCAATACTACGCGGCTATGATTGCTCTTGCCTATAAAAAGGAGGACAATTCCAGCCTCTCCCCGTTCCCTGACGAGCGCGGACTCCGCATACAGATACCTGATGAACAGATCACGGTTCTTCATCTGAAAGAAGACCTTGCTGATTATCTTGACAACACGGAAGCCACCCACACCCCGATCATAAAACTGGACTTACCCAACCAACTGGGTTCCATACTGATACTTGATCCCATGATGCCGCATAGACTGCTGGAAATCGTGTTCCTCAAGATACGTTTCTACCTTATGAAGCCGGGTAAACGCGACCTTGCGCTCAAGAAACTGACGGTGCTGTTCCGTGAACAGGAAGAGGCGAGAAATCTGCTTGACAGCCTGATCCAGAGTTCCAAGACGCTTATACAGGAGTTTAAGGAAAACCGGGACAGTTCATACCTCTTCTGGATACAGATGTGCGACTTTATCAGAAACGATCTCGGCAATGAAACAACTACGTCCTCTGAAGATAGTACGCTATTACAGACTGTTGCCGTCATTGAGTGGTTTAACACGTTCTTTAACGGCAAAGCCAAACAACGCAAGGCAAAGGAAAAGGCGTTTGAGGAGCTTACCGCGCATTTAACGCACCCGCCCTACCTCTACACTCTGGGGGACATCATCAAGTTCGTGGGACACGATGGTAAGCCTCTGCTCGAATCCTATTCCAATACGGAACTGGATGAGTTTCTGGCGGGAAAGACCGGGTCCTCGCCGGATCATGTGTCTGAACTGCTCACTATTACCGACGCGAAGAAGGGGCAGTGGTTTGTGTCAAAGACCACGTTTCCGCTAGCCTGTGTGCAGCAGCTCCAGGATGCACGCGCCTCAATCGGGAACAGCATTGTCGAGCATTGGGTAAAGCTGCTTCGGCGTTACCAGACTGAACTGGCTATGGAGCATGATAGCGAATTTGAAGACGTGCTTATCCAGTACCTAAGTATCCAGTCGCCCACACTCGCGGCTATGCTTAAGCACAAACGGCTCTCACTCCTTTTTAACGAAATGCAGAGCGAGCAGAACGGCTATACGGAATTTGCCAAACTCTTTGATAAGCAAACGGGTAAAATACTCAGTCTAAGCGAGATTCTGCTCGTTAAACGGCACACACTTCTGAGCGACGCCCGCTCGCGTCTGCCTTTTTGGTATTCATTGCCGCTGTTTGTCAAACTGGTCAGGCTTTTTAGTAAAAAGGAAAGACCTAAGAAACCGGCTACTCTGGCACCCACGCCTTCAATCACGGTTAAAAAAGAAAAAGCACTTACGTTTCAGATGGTTTGTATGCAATTTGAGGCGGCGCTTGTGCCTCCCGGACAAACGCTTGACAGCTATCTCACGAAGCTCTGGGATCGCTGGGCTAAACTCATCAAGGATGAAGATCGGAATAACCTCAGAGAGGATGTAAATTCCCTGGTTCGGGACCGTATCCGCCGCACCGCACGTCTGCTGAAACCAGTGCAGATAACCGAAACCTATCTGTCCCAAACCTCCTCAGAACTGATTCAGAAGTCGCCTGCTTTGCAGCAGCTCCAGAATAACAGTCTGGAACTCTATATCAAGCTGTATCTCATCAAGCTGCTGAAGAACATTCCCCGCTAAACGGATACGTGTTCCCGCGAGTTGAGGTATTCCCCATTTTTGTTTCCTGCTATAGTATGCTGTTTTATGGAAACACTTGGTTACTATAACGGGGAAATCGCTACGATTGATGAGTTGCGTATTCCCATGAATGATAGGGTCTGCTGGTTTGGGGATGGAGTCTACGATGCGACGCTTGCTGAAAACCACGCCGTCTTTGCTTTGCACGAGCATATCGACCGCTTCTTCAACAGCGCGGCGCTCATCGAGATACCGCTCTCGTTTACAAAGCCATGGCTTGCTGAACTGCTCCGCAATCTGGTACGAAAGCTGGATAGTCCCACGCAGTTTGTGTATTGGCAGGTAACGCGGGGAACTACTGACCGCGCCCATACCTTTCCTGATACCGGTACACCGGCTAATCTCTGGATCATGCTCCGTCCGTTTGTACTGCCTGATCTGACAAAAAAAGTGAAACTTATCACTGTGGAAGATATTCGTTTTCTGCTCTGTAACGTTAAAACCCTGAACCTTCTGCCTAATGTGCTGGCTAGCGAGCAGGCAAAGCGCGCCGGCTGTTACGAGGCGGTGTTCCATCGAGGCGAGCGGGTTACGGAATGTTCCCACAGCAATGTGCATATCCTCAAGAACGGCGTTTTCCGTACTGCTCCCACCGACAACCTGATCCTGCCCGGTATTGCCCGCGCCCACCTTATCGCTCACTGCCTCAAGCTGGGAATCGCTGTTTCTGAGAAGCCATTCACCGTGGCTGAACTGATGAGTGCCGACGAGGTTATTGTCTCAAGCTCATCCAGATTCTGCGTCTCAGCAAGCCATATTGATGGCCAGGAAGTGGGTGGCAAAGCGCCGGAACTGTTGACGAAACTTCGGGAATCGCTGTTGAACGAGTTTCACGAGGCAAGCGCTACTGGCGTTTAACTTGAGCAAGAGCTTGGGTCGCGTTTCACCCAAGCGCGTGGATTGTAACAGTCAAAAGTGATATACTATTTTTAGATTCAGTGCTTTCTGTTTAATCTAAAAATAGTATGGAGGGTTTTGAAGATGTTTATGAAACGTAGCGTATGCATAGTTGCGCTTATGGGATTGTGTGCTTCCCTTTCAGCGATTGATTTTCAGAAGAGAAACGAATTTGGTCTGAGCGGGCTTCTGATCTTCTCTGACATAGACATAATTGAAGATTCTGCGGAGGCGAATGGCCTCTCAACCGGTACGATTCAGCCGCTCATAGACGCTGGCTTCTATGGGCAGATGAATATTGGTCAAAGCCTACATTTCGGCATGGGTTTGCGGCTGGCTTCGATCATTGTGGCAACTATGACATGGCCGACAGTATATGCTGAGCTAGACCTGTGGCGTTTTTCGTTCAACATGCGGCTTGGCGGCGGTTTCTTTGCCGGGCTTGCTGGCTTCTTCCCCTTTTTCTTGGCAGGGGACTTTCTGATTCCTGAAGCTTCGCTATGGTTCAGGTTCTCAAGAAGCCGGATCGGGTTTGGGGCGCTTTCCTTTCTTCCAACTTCCTCTTTCAACGCGGAGTTTTTTAAGGACTTTGGCGAGGATACCATCAAAAACAAGAGGGTCATGCTGTACATAAGCTACGTCTGGTCGTTCTGATAGCAGTAGCGCTGTTAAGGAACTCAGCCGCCAGCTTCAGCTAGCGCTGGAGCGTGATCGTAGTTAAGTGGAAAAAATGATACAGACTTTGACACGCTGTCTCAGGCACTTTAGAGCTAAAGAACATAACAAAAAACAGAGACAGGGACTTGCCATTGTTAGGCTCTACTGCGTGTTTTTGTTACTGATGCTTCCTATCTATATCCTTGCGTGGGGTCTCTACCAATGGGGCAAGGAGATGGCAGCCAATGAAATCACCGAATCCCTGCAAAACCGGGCGGGGTTCTTCATGCAAACTCTGGAAGACGAGATTAGTCGCATTCGTTGGCTGGAATACGAATGTCTCAACGATGCCGACTTGTTTTATTACGTCAACGCCTCAATGATTATGAGCCGCTTCGAGCAGGTACAGGCAATCCTCGCCATACAGAAACGCCTTGATCTGATACGCCGAAGCTCCGTCTACATCGAAAACGCCCGCGTCTATATCCCTAACCTGAACCGCCTCATCTCAGCGCTAGGCGGGGTTGATCCAATCAGCGAGGAGTGGACCAGCGTGGTAAACGCCGCGCCTGACCGTTCCTTTGCGCAGATTGTTTACCTTGACGGTGGTTTATACCTCTGCTCCGCCTTTCCCGCCATGCCAATCAAGCCTCATATACGACCCCTGTATGTCATTATCATCGAGTTATCCATTGATACGATCCGCCAACAGCTCATATCGTTTAATGGTTACGCTTCCGGCGGCACGATCCTTGAAGCGCCGGACGCTGGTTTCCATATTGAGTTTGGCTCTGGCGTCTCTGATCAGACAGGTTATATCATGGTAAACAGCGCCTCTGAGTACCTTCACATGGTTCTATATACCTATGTTTCTGAAGCGCAAGTATATAGTAAACTTCGGCGTTACAGCGCCCTCTTCCTGCTCTTTTCCCTTGTGGCACTGGCTGCTGTGGCGGGCTTCTTCGTCTCCTCAAACATTCTGATTAAACGTCCTGTTGAGTTACTAAGCCAACAGGCTGAATTCAAACAGCTCCAGGCCCAGATTAACCCGCACTTTCTGTACAACAGCTTCTTTATTCTTTACCGAATGGCAAAAGACGCGGACTATGAACACATCACCACGCTCTGCTCCCACCTGTCGGAATACTACCGCTACATCACTCGCAACGATCTTATGGATGTTCCTTTGCGTAAAGAGCTTGATCACGCATGGCGTTATGCGCAGATTCAGCTTATCCGTTTTGGAAAACGAATTACAGTAACGTTTGAGGATGCCCCCGAAGCCTACAGTAATCTTATGGTTCCCCACCTTATTCTCCAGCCGCTCCTGGAAAACGCCTTTAAGCACGGTCTTAAAAACACGGTGAATGGTGGCGTGCTGCGTGTCAGCTTTGTTCAGCGTCCTGCCGCGCTGTTTATAGTGGTTAGTGACAACGGCGCGGGAATGTCCGTAGAGGCGCTCCGGCTTCTAAGGGAACGCATGAACCGCTCCAAAGACACTGCAATCAGCGCATTAGCCAACATCCACAAACGCTTGCGCCTGAAATTCGGTCCCGGCGCTGGAATCTCGGTGTATAATAACGAGCAGGGCGGTTTCCGGCAGGAAATACATATCACCGGAATAAAGGGAATAAACTAGGTTGATATCGCTCTAGTAATAGGTCATCTCTTCCAACTGATAATAGATACTGGCTCCTGATAGTGAGCGAGAGGTTTTCTAACAGGGATAAGGAGGAACAAACCAAGGTGTACCGGATTCTGATAGTGGACGATGAGGCAGTGATCACTGACAGTCTAGCGCGAATGTTTCAAGCTAATACACGATTTGCCCTTGACGTATACACGGCGTATTCAGCAATGGAGGCGCTGGCGCACATACAAGCAACAGAGAACGCGATTGATATTGTAATAACTGACATTGAGATGCCCGGCTTGTCCGGCGTTGATCTGCTTAAACAGATACGCACTCACTTGCCGCACTTGCAGGTGATCTTTCTTACCTGCCATGAGGAGTTTGAGTACGCTTATCAGGCCGTGCAATACCACGCGGCGCGTTATGTGTTCAAAAGCGAGGGAGATGATATTCTGCTGGACGCAGTGGCTGAATGTATTGCGGCTATAGAAGCCTCTGCCCAGAGCGCGCCGCAGCCCAAAAGCGAGTATCAGGAAACCAACGACCCTACAATCAACCGCGTACTTGCCTATATCCATGAACACCTTGACGGCGATCTCACTCTCTACACCCTTTCAGAAAAAGTTGCCCTAAACCCTTCGTACCTAAGCCGCCGTTTTAAGCAGATCACTGGCAAAAACCTTGCCGACACTGTGGCTGACCTGCGAGTAGCAAAGGCGCAGTTGCTTCTTGACGAAACCCCCTACAGGATTAACCGCGTTGCTGCCCTCGTTGGCTATGAACTGCCCGCCCATTTCACCAAAATGTTCAAACGCCGCACTGGTCTGACACCCAATGAGTACCGTGCCAGAGTGAGAAAGTAAAAAAGTAAAAAAAGGGTAAGAAAGGTAAAATCATTCCTGTATCAGCCTCTGAAAAGCAGGGTTACACTTCTGTAATCTAAGATTCAGGAGGATTTTATGAACATGAAGACAAACACAAGGAACATGGCGATAAGAGTCATGCTCGTTCTCGCGTTTTTGCTTACGGCAATGAGCGCGTCGCTATTCGCTGGTGGACAGAGCAACGCTCCAGCCATAGGCCCAGCACAAAGCGCGCCCGGACCTATGGGTAAGTACACACCGCCCATTGAAGTAACAGCAGTGAAGAACCTCGGCGCGGGCAACTTGCTTTTCCCACCCGGAGACAGCATTAACAACAATGTCTGGACTCGTTACTTCGAGGAAACCTTAGGCATCAAAGTCAAGTACACATGGACGATTAACGAACAACAGTATGCCCAGCGAGTTAACATTGCTATCACATCCAATGACATTCCAGACATTATGGGCGTGAACAACGTGCAGCTTAAGATGATGTATGAAAACGGTCAGCTTATGGATATGACCAAGATTCTTGACGACTACCTTGCGCCTTTTACGCGGGAAGTGCTGTATCAGGATAATGGCGACGCTATTAAGTCCGCTACGTTTGACGGCAAGATATACGCGATCCCTATGACCGGCTTTGGTTTAGGAAGCGCCTATGTGCTGTGGGTACGCACTGACTGGCTCGATAAGCTCGGACTCTCCATACCTACTACTACCGACGAGCTATTGGCGGTTGCCGATGCCTTTACTAACCGTGATCCAGACGGAAACGGCGTGAAAGACACCTATGGTCTTGCTATTTACAAAGACCTTTTTGACGGCGGATTCGCCTGCCTTGAAGGGTTCTTCAATTCCTATGGCGCTTATCCCGGCATCTGGGTTCCCAGTGAGAACGGTCTTGTATACGGCTCTACCCAACCTGCCGCAAAGACAGCTCTCGGCGTCCTGCGTGATATGTTCCAGCGAGGGCTTATTGATCCTGAATTCGGCGTTAAAGACGCGCCGAAAGTGGCGGAAGATGTAATGGCTAACAAGTTTGGTCTTATGTTTGGCCAGTTCTGGAACGCCGCGTGGATCAATGCGGCAAAAGTCGCTAACCCCGCGATGGAATGGGTTCCTGTGGCAATTCCCGGTCCCTCGCGTGGCGTTGCCGCGAAAGCTCAGATACCTTTTGGAACCACTGGATACGCCGCAATCTCCGCTAAAGCAAAGTATCCTGAAGCAGCAGTAAAACTCTTAAACCTTGACCTTGAAAAGAAATACGGCGCTACCGCTGAGTCAACTCGCTTCAACATTACACCGGAAGGGTTCAGTCCTTACGCATACACACCGCTGTCCATTGAGCCGGGCATGAAGAACTTTGAAGCCGCCGTTGCCGTAACCGATGCAATTAACCGCAAAGACCCTTCAAAGCTCAATGAAGAGCAGTTGAACTACTACGAAATGAGTATGAAGAGTCTTGCTGGCGATCATGACGGCAACAACTGGCATCAACTCAAGATGTTTGGTCCCAATGGTTCCTTAACCGTGATGCTGAACTACTGGAACACTGGTAACGTGATGGCTGACCGCTTCATCACCGTGCCTACCCAGACTATGACTGAGAAGCTGTCTACCTTGAAGAAGCAGATTCTAACTGACTTCACGAACATCATTCTTGGCGCGCAACTCGATGCAAGTTGGAACACTTTTACCCGTAACTTTGGAACCCTTGGCGGTACTCAGATGACCAACGAGGTTAATGATTGGTATAAGACGCAGCAGTAGTGTTGGTATTCCCCACACTAGTTACTAGGGTGGGGTTATCACACCTAACTAAGGTGTATGTACCACACTCAACTAGGGTGGTGGTATCACACTCAACTAGCGTTGGTATGGTACACCTAACTAGGGTGTGGTTATCACACTCAACTAGAGTGGGGTTATCACACTCAATTAATGTGGGTATGGCACACCAAATAGGGTGTTGAAGTGCCACGCAAAAGCGCAAAGAGGAATGTTAATTATTTACCCTTTGTGTCCTTGTGTGAGGAAAATTAAGGAGAGAAACAAATGATGAAGAAGAAAATTGTTTATGGGCTGCCTCTGTTCGCCATGCTTCTTCCCGCAATGGTATTGCTCTTTATCTACAACTACATCCCATTAGCGGGAAACCTCATGGCTTTTGAGCGGTTCAATGCCGTGCGTGGCCTGTTCAAGTCTCCGTGGGTAGGGTTTGACAACTTCCGCTATGTGCTGGCAATGCCTGACACCTTGCAGGTCTTGTGGAACACTTTTTATATAGCGTTTCTTAAAGTGCTGGCTGGAATTGTAATTCCGATCTTCTTTGCCCTGCTTCTCAATGAAATTGGGAACGTTCACTACAAGCGGTTTATCCAGACCATCATCTACTTTCCCCACTTTTTAAGCTGGGTTATTCTAGCCGGCATCCTCATTGATGTGCTGTCTCCGTCCGCTGGTGTGATTGGCAAGGCGTTTACGGCGATTGGTCTGAAACCAATTTTCTTTCTGGGTGATCCGAAAGTCTTCCCCTACACACTGGTTCTCACTGAAAGCTGGAAAGAGTTTGGCTTTGGAACCATTGTCTATTTGGCGGCGCTTACTGGTATTGATCTCAACCTCTACGAGGCGGCTATGATTGATGGCGCAAATCGCTGGAAGCAGACCATCCACGTTACTATTCCGGGTATACTGCCCATTGTGATCCTGATGACAATCCTCAGCATGGGTAACATTCTAAACGCGGGCTTTGATCAGGTGTTTAACCTCTATAGCCCCCAAGTATACAAGACTGGCGATATTCTGGACACGCTGGTGTACCGGCTTGGCCTTGTGGACGCCCAGTATGGCGTTGCCACAGCAGTGGGGCTTTTCAAGTCTCTGGTATCGTTTATCATGCTGGCCGGTTCCTACGCGCTGGCGTATAAGTACACTGACTATCGGGTGTTTTAGGAGGAGATTATGAAAAAACAGAGTAGCGGCTACTGGTTCTTTACTGTCGTGAACTATGTGTTTCTGACTATAGTAGCCTTTGTCTGCATATTGCCTATGCTGAACCAGTTAGCGATCAGTCTTAGCACTGACGCCGCTGTGTCTACTGGCGCGGTTGGCCTTATCCCTATTGATTTCACGCTCAAGTCTTACCAGTTCATGGCCCAAAAGCCGGAATTCTTCACTTCGGTACTAGTCTCTCTGGAACGAATCGCGCTGGCTGTACCCATAAGCCTCCTCGTTTCGGTACTGGCGGCTTATCCTCTGTCGCGGCAAAACAGCGACTGGAAGCCCCGCAAGTACATCATCTGGTATTTTGTCATACCCATGCTCTTTTCCGGCGGGCTGATTCCAACCTACATGGTTGTGCGGAACACTGGCCTTATCAACACGATTTGGGCAATGGTGATCCCAGGTGTGGTTAATGTGTTTAACATCCTGCTTCTGATGAACTTCTTCCGGGCGATTCCACGGGAGATGGAGGAAGCGGCGCTCATTGACGGCGCGGGCAGTATACGGATTCTCACATCGATCATACTTCCTGTTTCCGCGCCGGTGCTTGCGACGGTAACACTCTTTTTCATTGTGAATCATTGGAACTCGTGGTTTGACGCCCTCATCTACATGAACTCACCCACGAAGTATCCTCTACAAACCTACCTGCAAACCAAAGTCATTGCCCACAACATGACGGCGATGGATTCCTTGCGTGAGGTACGTGAGATGTCCAGTGGTATTTCTGACCGAACCGGCAAGGCAGCCCAGCTTTTTCTTTCAGCCCTGCCTATTCTGGTGGTTTACCCCTTCCTGCAAAAGTATTTTACAACCGGTATCGTGATGGGGAGTGTGAAGGGATAGAGAATCGCGACATGGGCTTTGGCGGCGCCTTGTAGGTTAAGTATGAGCGTCAGCGCAAAGGTATCTGCCCACAAAAAAGCGGCTACCTTATGGAAGCCGCACTCATTCCCTATTACTCAAAGCAACGGACAGGGTAAACGCCTTGCCATGCGCCGGACTTATTCGTGAACCCGGTTAGTTCTTGTTGAAACCTTTGTTTCCGAATAGCTCTACTTAATCGCCTTGAACTGGGGAAGCCACTGTTTCTCCGCCTCGAAGAGCTTTGTAACCATTTCCTGAATTTCGGCCATTGAACAGACCGCCGAGGTGAGTGGGTTGTAGAGGCAGGCGTGGAATATCTTGCGGGGATCTCCCTCAAGGCAGCCCTCGACAGCCAGTTCCTCACAACGGGCGCTCGTGTTAACCAGCACCGCAAGTTCCGGTGGCAGGGGACCGACATGTATGGGCGCAAAGCCGGATTTGTTCGCAAACACCGGCACTTCCACACAGCAACCTTCAGGTAGATTGTCGATAAGGCCGAAGTTACGCACATTACCGTTGAACTCAAACACCGTATGATCGCCGAAACAAGCGTTGAAGATGTATGACGCGAACTCGTGGCCCCGCGAAAGGTCTATGTTACCAGCGATCCACTTGTTGAACTCCTCCCGCCGATGGTCGTCCTGCCTAGATTCGTTCCGGTCCTTGATGTTTTCCCACATATCATGCCCCGGATTCCAGCCCGTGCCGTGGGTGCAGTACTTCTCCAGCAGGTCTTTACGCTTGCGGAACCAAGCGTTGTACTCGCTGTTATGCCCCGATGACTCGGTAACATAGTAACCCAAGTGCAGGAACATCTCGTTACGAACCTGTTCCTCGTTGTAGATTTCAGGCTGCTTCATCAGTTCCCGAAGTTTAGGGTATGCGTTTTCCCCTTTCCACAGGTATTTCAGATAGAACGCCTGATGGTTGATGCCCGCGCAGGTGTAGTCTACATCAGCCATATCAGCGCCAAGCCAGCGCGCCAGCATTTCCGCAGTTCCCTGCACACTGTGACAGAGGCCGGTAACGCGAACCTTTGACACGGTCTGCATGGTACGGCAGAGCATGGCCATAGGATTCGTGTAGTTAAGGAAGATGGCGTTGGGGCAATACTTTTCAATGTCGCGCAGAATGTCTAGCATGACTGGCCATGTACGCAGATAGCGGAAGATACCGGAAGGTCCTCGCGTGTCTCCAATGTTAATCGAGACATTGTAGCTTGAGGGAATGCGGATGTCGGTTTTGAACGCCTCAAGACCGCCTACCGCGATGGTACAGAGTACCCCATCCGCGCCTTGCAACGCTTCAGCCCGATTCGCCGTGGCAATGACCTTTGCCGGATACTTTCCCAGTTCCACGATTTTCTCAACCGCCGCCTGTGCCAGAGCGAGGTTTTCCATGTCAATGTCAACCAGAACCAGTGTCGCGTCCGACAGCGCGGGAAAGCTGAGGATATCTCTGCTCAAGTTTCTGGTAAACACCTGACTCCCAGCGCCAATAAATACAATTTTTTTAGACATATTTTTTCCTTTATGTTTTTAACCGATGCTTGTTCCGAGGAATGGCTTTCCCTGGAGCAGGTTTTTCAGGTTTTCAAGGTTTCGGCCTGCGGCACATATCACCGTGAGGCCGATTTTTTGCGCGAGGGCGCTCGCCACTGGATCAAAAGGCACGTTTTTACCTGGAACCCACTCGTCCCCAACCAAGGCGCGGAACTCCGGCCACGCAATTTTGTCGATAGGCTTTGCGTTGGGATCAAGGCGGGGATCGGCGGTGTAGACTTGCTCAATGTTGGAAAGGTTTATCACTTGGGTAGCTTTGAAACGCTCGGCAAGCAGTACCGCATCATAGTCTGACGAAAAGCCCGGTTTCCAGCCAGCGGCAACGAGAGCGCGGCCTTCAAAGGACACGGCCTCCATCGGGTTAGTTATCACTGCTTCCTTGCACCAATCCCCCAGTATCGCCTTGATAAGCTGGGCGTTGAGCCGCGTAGCCATGACGCCGATCCAGTCGGCCTGCTCGTCGCAACTTTGTTCTACAATGGCGCGATATGCCTTCTGCCATGTACGCGCTGGCCCACCGCCGCCCACCACGAAGATGAAACGCTGCTCCGTGTCTTCCTCCACTAGCTCCCGTAGCAGCTTAACAAACGCCTTCAAAAAAGCCTCGTCTACCCCATCGGGGGCGACAATCGAACCGCCTAAAGAAATTACGGTAATCATATAACTTACTCCTCTGCCCTTATGGGGCATATTTTCCACTGATGATGATATCACTCCACGTGGCCGTGTAATTTTCAAGCCCCCCGACCGCTTCTTCCCAGAGGCTTTGCAGAGCATGAGCGCGATCCCGCGTCGTAATTCGACCCTGGGGGTCCATCTGGGAAAATACGGCCAGCCCTCGCGAAAACGTGATCCGCTGATTATCCAGATTGCCAAAATAGTATATTGCTGGATTATCAAGTGTGCCAAAGTTAGGAGGTATATCTCCGGCTCCCAGTGTGGGATCCAGCGGAACCCAGCCAAAGTCCTCAAGCCAGAATTCAGCCCAATAGTGGGGAAACACCTGATTCAACTGGTTAACCAGAACACCCGCTATCGGAATGGCGGAAACGCCTGAAGCGCGGGCAAGCGCACAAAACAGGAACGACGTTGCCCATGAATCAGCGCTCTGAGTTTCCAGTGCTTCAAGCACAGTGGCTGGTCTACTAAGGCGATCTATCCCGCCCTCGTTTATGAGCCATTCATAGAGGCGGCGGGCAATTTCGTAGGGATTTTGCTCCCTGCCGATGATGGCGCTTGCCAGCACCTTTATGCGCTCGTCGTCCGAAGGTACAAGCGTCGAAGGCATGGTGTAAAGCGAAGCCATATTCGATGAACCTAAAACCCGTCTAACCAGTTGCGTCCTGACGCTGGTTTCTACTGTATACACGTCAACACTGTACGAGAGCTTGATGCCGGTATAGATGTCGGTTGTGAGGTCGTTTAACTGAAAAACGCTTGTTCCTTGGTACTGCTCAGCCAATGGAAGCATACTACGCTCAAGGCGCTCAATGTTCCGCTGGGAAGCGGACGAAACCGGTTCAGGAACCCAGAGGTAAAGGGTGTTTGGCGGAACAGCGTTCATAACCCGAACATCAACCGTATAGGTAATGGTATAGCGTTGCTGTTCCCCGAATGTTTTTACCCCGGGCTGTCCTGTAACAGTAAATGCGACCGGCGTCGAAGCGCCGCCTTTGGTTCGTATCTCAAGGTTCCCGCTTGTTACCCCATCAGGAACCCGCACACGGATCTCACGGTCGTTCCATAGCTCATAGTCAAGCTCGGACGCGCCAAGCATAGCCCCATCGGATTCCGGCGTCTCCACTGACAAAGCAAAGAAAACGCCACTCCCTTCCCGCGTTACACCGAACCCGCTGCCCTGTATCGTTATTAGTGAACCAATAGGTCCAGAAACCGGCTTCACCTGCTCGACAAGCGGGGTAACGCCGCTGCTTCCCTGTTTCACCTCCGGTATGCTATTCCGGCTGGCAAACACGGCGGGATTACTTCTCTTGCCGTTTCGATGTACATAGAGAATGCCGGAACCTGCTTCAGGGAAGCTGACCGAGATATAGCTGTCATTCCAGTCAAGGTAGGCGGAACTCACCGGCGGCGAACCTCCAATGGTGATATATGCCCCATTCCGCTCTTCCCCGAAGCCGGTTCCGGTGATGAGCAGTATTTCATCGCCTGTGCCTATTTTGGGATCAATGGATAGAATCACCGGCCCATCCTCTTTACAGGAAAAAAAGGAGACCAGCAAAATAGAAAAAGCAAGGTAACGGTAGCAGACGTTGTTCATAGAGCGATTAGAAGGATGCTTTCGGGGCTTCCGGCGATGTGGCCGGATTTGTCTTCGTGTCAGGAGTCATTTCTTTAGGCTTCTGTTCCGCGTAAGGGCGCAGGGCAAGCTGAATCTCAATATGCGCTTCACCTCCAGATGTAACCGTTCCAAGAGGGAAGAAGTATATCTGCTCCCCAAACTCCAGTGGGATCGTCTGCATTGTGGTTTGATAGGTGATACCCAGATTTGGCACATCGATCCAGATTTGCCCCTGCGCAACCAGAACATTGTTTCCATCGGGTCTGAGATACGGGGTGAATTGCACTATTACCACAATATTCGTACCTACAAGTTGCAAGCCCACAGGCCGACCCGGAATCGTAACCTTTGAATTGGCGGAATTCCATATCTCTTCCCGATCATTGTCCACTACTCGCGCCACGATATCAATCACAATAGCCTGTTCTCTGAGTGCGGGCAAGAGTTCCTCCAGTGAAAGTTCCTGCGCCGCCAAGTTAGGGGCGGCGCCAGCAACAATCAACAAAATGCCTACCTGAATGGTCGGCAAGACCGGAAAAAACCGCCATTTACTCATTGCGTGTTTATGCTCCTTGAATAATCAGCCGCTTTGATGAGGGCTGGCTCACCGGAACTGGAAAAACTTTTGCTTTCAGGAAGTCTGATGAGCATGATGTCCGTCGTGTCCTGATTGCCCAAGTATTGCAACACATCGTTGAGGGTTGAAACTGGTACTACCGGGACGGTCATGCTCTGGGGACTCTGGGCAACGGCCATGGTATCTGAGGTCTGTGGGGCTGTTTGCTGGATGAGCATGAAGGTTGCCGCCATGACCAGCGCCGCTGCTGCTACGGCAATAGCGGGCAGGGGAACAGAGACTCGACGCCGCCAGATTCCAGGACGCTGCTTCCACGCCACGCCTGCTGCGGGTTCCAGGCGGCTGAGTCGCTGCCATACCCGCTCCTGCGCCGCGCTGAGTGCCGTTTCCAGGGCTTCGTCATCGCCGCTACGGAGCGTCAGGCGTCTGAGCGCCGCGAGCCGCTCAACGCACTGCGGACATGAGACAAGATGGGCTTCCATTTTCTCTTTCCATGGAGAGGGAAGTTCTCCATCGACGTACACAGACAGAATTTGATGATCAGGACACATTATGAACCTTCCTTTGGACTATAGTCCGCAGCCAAAAGCAACGCCAAGCGTTCTCTGGCCCTAAATACTCGAACTTTTACATTTCCCTCACTGATTCCCAAGGCGCGTCCAATTTCTTTGTAATTCAGTTCACCGTATTCTTTCAATACTAACACCATTCGCAGATTCTCCGGCAGTTTTTCTAGCGCCTTCTGGATTTCCGTTTGGGTTTCTCCCTTGATCAGGATTTGTTCCCCAGTCTCGGTTTCCCTAGTATCTTCACGAAACGCCTTCTGGTACGCTTTCCGTTCCCGTTCCTTGCGTTTCGCATAGTTCAACGCAGTATTTTTTACCACCCGAATAAGCCAGTACTTGGCCTCTTCGGGATTGGGAAAAACCATATTTTTCTCATGCAGACGAAAAAACGCTTCCTGACTAAGATCTTCCGCAGCTTCCTCACTTCCCGCAATACGGTACGCGACCCTGAACAGGATGGGGAACACCGTTTCATACAACGTGCGGAATTCCGTCTGGGGCATTTTAACTTCCATACTTCAAACAAGTTTTATTTCTAAGCGTTACAGGACACGCCATACGGTCTGATCTGGCTTATCTTCCAGGATAATGCCCCGCTCTTTCAAGCCCTGCCTAATTTCATCGGCTCTGGCAAAGTTTTTCGCTTTCTTTGCCGCAAGCCGTTCCGCAATAAGTCCGGTGATTTCAGCGACCAGCGCCGGATCCTCAGCCGGTTTCTCCCTCTGGACCGTTTCTTGTTCAAGCCTTAGCCCTAAAACCCTATCCATATCGAGTAGCGCGGCAAGCGCCTCCGCCGCTTCCACTTCGCTGTCCCGCACAAGCCCCCAAAGCTCGGCAAGAGCGCGAGGGGTTGAGAGATCATCTTCTAACGCCGCGTTGAAGGCGTCAAGATATATCTTCGCTTTACCTTCAACATTTTTTGCCGGAACACCCGCCTTATCCGCCAGCGCTCTGACACGGTCGCCCAGAACCTTCCGCGCATTACGCGCCCCGTCAAGCGCCGCGTAGGAAAACTGCAACTGACTGCGATAGTGACCGCCCAGCAGGAAATAGCGGTAATCAAGCGCGTCGTAGCCCGCGTCAATCAGGGTTTGCAGGGTGATAAAACCGCCAGAAGACTTCGACATCTTCCCCCGATCCATCACCAAAAATTCGTTATGTACCCAATAGTTGACCCAAGGGTGCTTGTTAGTGGCCGCTTCGCTCTGGGCAATCTCATTGGTATGGTGAATGGCCACATGGTCAATGCCACCCGCATGTATATCAATGGTCTCACCCAGATACTTGATGCTCATGGCTGAACACTCGATATGCCAGCCCGGATAGCCCCGTCCCCAGGGGCTGTCCCACACCAGCGCCTGATTCTCAAACTTACTCTTGGTAAACCAAAGCACAAAGTCATGGGGATTGCGTTTGTTTTCATCAACCGCGCTCCGCGCTCCGGCCTTGAGATCGTCCAGCCGCAGACGCGCAAGCTCCCCATAGGTCGTGAACTTGGTTATATCAAAGTAGAGGTTGCCACCCGCGAAGTAGGTATACCCATGCTCCTCGATCCGTTTGATAAGCGCGATCATGTCGGGGATATGATCCGTAGCCTTACAGACTATGGTGGGACGCTCAATGTTCATGCGCCCTGTATCGTTAAAGAAGGCTTTGGTGTAGAAATCAGCCACCTCAAGCACGGATTTCCCGCGCTCCTCGGCGCTCTTCACCATCTTGTCATCGCCCTCATCGTTATCGCCGGAAAGATGACCCACATCAGTGATGTTCATCACATGAGTTACCTCAAAACCTGCGCGACGGAGCGTCCGGGCGAGTATATCGTGAATCAGATATGCCCGCAGATTCCCAATATGGGCGTAGTTATATACGGTAGGTCCGCAACCATAAAAGCCAACCACTCCGGGTTTTATGGATTGGAAGAGCTGAACCTCATGGCCAAGGGTATTAAATAAAGTCAGTGGCATA
>JAITFA010000145.1 GCA_031281685.1 Treponema sp.
GAATAAACGAAATGAGCGGCTTGAGAAACTTATGGGATTTTTCCAGCGCCGCGTTCAGTGTTTCTTTGTCATACATATCCAGCTCTCTTCACTACGTTTTTCAATTATGCTTATCAAGAAAGAGGGGGAAGTCTTCCGCTACCCCCTCTGCGGGGGATTCGCCCCCGCAACGCCCCCGCACATATCACGTGAGACCTCGCTACTTGTCTGTAGCGGGGATTTTCTTCACGCTATCGGTTCGAAGTCGTCTGCGCCGTGTTTGCAGAGCGGACATAAGAAGTCAGGCGGCAGTTCGTCGCCTTCATGGATGTAGCCGCAGACCTTGCACACCCAGCCGCGCTTCTTTTTCCGCGTAAAAGGCGGCTTTGGCTTGATCTGGTCAAAGTAATACTGGTAGGTGAGGGACGGCGTGTTGGCCAAAACCGCCGCTTCGGTAACATCGGCGGTAAAGAGGACGTGGGTGCCATAGTCCGTGGAGCTTATCACCTTGCAGGAAAAGAAGGCGTTAGTCCCCTCGCTTGAGTAGACCAAGCCGTTCTCGCTCCGTTTGAGCGCGATGGGACTGCCTGCCAGCTTGTCCATATCGCGGCCACTCTGGAACCCGAAGTGCTGAAACACCTTAAACGCCGCGTCTGTTGTCAACACTGATACGTTGAAGACGCCGGTTTTGAGGATCATCTCGCAGGTATAGTTCCGCTTGATCACGGCGATGTTGACGCGCTTGGGCGTGTCGGTAAGTTGAGCCGCAGTGTTGATGATACACGCATTGTCCTTTGCGCCGTCCTTTGCCGAGAGGAGGAAGAGACCGTAGCTCAACTTGAAGAAAGCTGCTGGCTCTATCGCAAGAGACTGAACGTCGTGAGCGGGAACCGCGCTCTTGGGCATAGAGGCAACGATGCTGTCGGCAAGGGCGTTGAGAGCCGCGAGGTCTGAGTCCTTTACCGATGATTTTATCGTTACCGTATTCTCCAGAATGGTGATGTTTTCAAGGGAGGAAAAAAGTTCCCGCATCTGAGCGCCGGAAAGGGGCGCCCACGAACCGTTTTCGATGAACGCAACGGTGCGGTTCTTGAGCTTATGTTCCTTTATATCGAGCAGAACTTCTTCCATTTTGATGAAGATGTTTGCGTTGTAGGTTGTGGCCGCAAACACGATGTGGCTGCACCGGAAGGCTTCGCTGACAATCACCGATGAGTCGGTTACAGAGACATCATAGACCACAATACGGCGTATGCCCCGGTCGTCCAGAGCGCCCGCGAGGATGTTTACGGCGTTTTCCGTGTTTCCATACACCGTATTATAGACGATCATCACGGCGTTATCCTCTGGCGTATTGGTTGCCCATCGCTGGTACTTTTCCATGAAGAAGCTGAAGTTCTTACGCCAAATGGGACCGTGGAGCGGGCAGATCATTGCTATGTCGAGTTTCGCCGCCTTTTCGAGGATCGCCTGCACCTGCTCGCCGTACTTACCCACGATGTTGGTATAGTAACGGCGGGCGTCGTCAAGCCAATCGCGCTCAAAGTCGAGTTCATCGGCAAAGATGTTGCCGGGGAGCGCTCCAAAAGTGCCAAAGGCATCCGCCGAGTAGAGTATCTTGTCGGTTATATCGTAGGTAACCATAACTTCAGGCCAATGAACCATCGGCGCCATGACAAAGGTAAAGGTGTGCACGCCGCTGCAGAGTGTTCCGCCTTCTTCCACCAGAACGATACGGCTGTCAATATCAAAGGTGAAGAAGTTTTTGATCATGGTTTGGGTTTTTTGGTTACACACGATCTTAACTTCGGGATAACGGAATACCAGTTCCGGCAGTTGGGCGCAGTGATCCGGTTCCATGTGATTGACGATCACATAATCCAAAGGCCGGTCTTTTAACACATAGGCAAGGTTTTCAAAGAAAAGGCCGCTGATAGCCTTGTCAACCGTATCGAGGAGGACTGTTTTCTCGTCCAGCAGGAGGTATGCGTTGTACGACACCCCTCGCGGAATATGGTACACCCCCTCAAATAAGGCGAGCCGCCGGTCGTTTCCGCCGACCCAGAACAAATTCTGTTTGATTTTTTTTACCTGATACATAATTTCTCCTTGTTATTACACAGTTTATTGTATACAGTATGCTAAAGACAGCAAAAGTTAGGCTTTCGCGGTCTTCGCAGGACGTTCAGGCGCTGGTTTTCATCAAGTGGCAACAACATAGGGAGATCGCGTCGCCCTTTTAAACTGAACCGTCTTGCCGCTAGCCTTACAATAGACTATAGGGTACTTTTCCACAAGCCCTGACGCGCTTTCTTGCCGCTACAGATCGCTGGTGTGACGTTGTCTGCTCTTCACTTTGTGGCTCAGAAACCTCAAGCGGCAGCATCTAGTGTTCTTTGAGTGAACACGCGGCTACGAAGCGGCACGGAAAGACTTGAGGGCGCTCAGAGCCTCAAGCTGCGCGATGTCCGGCGCCAGCAGTTCACAGTGGCGCATACCCTCACGAAGCTGGGTCTCGCTACTGAACGCCGCGATGGGGATCGCGGGAAAAGGCTGGGCGCTGAAATAGAAGTAGCAGAGATCGGTTATGGACAGTCGCATTTGCTTGGCGAGTTTGGTAAGTTCCGCGAAGATGCGGTTGTTTTCCGGGCATTGGTAGGTAGCCGAGATTTCAGGCGGGATAATACCGCCCCGGCTTCGACGAATGAAGTAGCCTTTGGCTATACCCATGTAAGCCATAGCGGAAAGCTTGGTTTCGGCGTGATAGGCGTGGATTTCCTTGTCCATACCCACAAGAGTTTTGTCGCTCAGATGCTCGAAGCGAATGTCGGCAAGGCTCCACATAAGCTGGCTACACACAAATCCGGGCGTACCTTTCTTCGTTGCGTAGTCGCGGGCCTGTTTGACACGCGCCAGTGTCCAGTTGGAACAACCATACCAGCGTATCTTACCCGCCTGCACCGCGTCATCAAGAGTGTCGATGATTTCGGCCACTGGACGCTCTGTGTCGTCACGGTGCAGGAAGTAGAGGTCAATGTAATCGGTTTGTAGAACCGCGAGGCTTTCGTTGATGTCGTGGTTAATATCAGCGGCGCTCAAACGCGCCTGCTCAAAGTTCTCAAAGGACGGGTGCGCCCCTTTGGTGGAGAGTACGATCTTATCGCGGGTGTTCCGTATGTTGAGCCATTCCCCAATGACGCGCTCACTGCGGCTTTTTGGCCCGGGGATCCAGTCGTTGTAAATATGCGCGGTATCAATGAAGTTACCGCCAAGCTCGAAGTACAGGTCAAGCTGCTTCAGGGCAGCCTCATCACTCACCGCGACCCCGAACTGTGCGGTCCCGATACAGACTGGCGCGACACAGAGATCGGTTTTTGTTAATTGGACATAATTCATATGTAAAGCATAAACCTATGGCGCAAAAATTCAAGTAACAACTAAGTTCACGCCGGCAGCTCTCAATTTACCTGTGGAGCCGATACCCGGTTACTAGGCTAAACCGACACCGCTGCCTTAGGAAAGGATCAGTTCGGTATTGGGCGCTGAAGGCAACCGCTTCGCTGTCAGTGCCGAAGCGACTGCGCTTACCCACGTTATGTACATTGAGAATTGCTACGCTTATTCAGCATAAAAACGCCTTTTTCAACAAATCGAGATCGAGTTCCGGGTAAACCGGGAAGCGGCTAAGGAGCGATTTAACACGGGCGAGCGCTTCGGCTTTGGCCTTTTCCGCGATGACATACTTTGCCTTGCTCTGCTTGGTTGGGTCTTTGGCATCAATGGCTGGCGTAGTGTTTTTCAGTACAAGCGTGAGAATGGCGGCAAGCTCTTCCATTTCTGCTGGACCCATGCCAAGGGTTGTTACTGCGGCGGTTCCGATACGCAGACCGGAAGTGTACCACGGGCCATTCGGATCAAAGGGCAGGCTGTTGCGGTTGAGGGTGATGTTACACTCGTGAGCCGCGTTTTCCGCCTGTCGTCCGCTAAGACCGAGACTGCGCGTATTGACGAGGAAGAGGTGGTTATCCGTGCCGCCAGTCAGCACCTCAAGTCCGTTTTTAATACAGGCAGCGGCAAAGGCGCGACTGTTTTCCACGATACGCGCCGCGTATTGCCGGAACTCCGGTGCGCCCGCCTCACGGAAGGCTACAGTTTTGGCGGCAATGACATGGGGCAGAGGCCCGCCCATGGTGAGGGGGCAGCCTTTGTCGAGCGCATTGGCAAACTCCTGCGTGGAAAGCACGAGACCAGCGCGGGGGCCGCGCATGGTTTTGTGTGTGGTAGTGGTTACCACATGAGCGTGGAGAATCGGGTCTTCATCACCCGTAAACACCTTACCGACTACAAGCCCCGCGAAGTGCGCCATGTCTACCATGAAAACCGCGCCGGCTTTGTCGGCAATCTGCCTCATGCGGGCGAAGTTAATGGCGCGGGGATAGGCTGAATAGCCGCCCAGCAGTATAAGTGGCTTGATTTCCATTGCTTGCCGCTCAATCTCGTCGTAATCAAGCAGGCCGGTCTTACGAGATACGGTGTAGGTGTGAACATCAAAGAGCCTCGCTGAGATGTTGTAACGATAGCCGTGGGTAAGGTGGCCGCCTGAGTAATAATCAAGCGCCAAAAGCCGCTGATTACCCAGCAAGGCGCGTAAGTCTCCCCACTGGGCGTCGGTGAGCTTGTACAAGTTGGTCTCGCCATAGCGGGCAAGCGCCGGCGCTTCGACCCGCGTTGACAGAATCGCCCAGTATGCCAGCATATTGGCGTCCGCACCGCAGTGGGGCTGGACATTGGCGTATTCCGCGCCAAAGACCTTGCGCGCCTCAGCTGCGGCAAGGCTCTCAATGGCGTCCACGTTTTCGTTACCTGCATAGAACCGGTGCTTCGGCATACCTTCGGCGTACTTGTCGGTGAGTAGGTTACCCATAGCAAGCTGTACCGCGAGGGAGCAGTAGTTTTCACTGGCAATGAGTTTGACACGGCGGCGCTGGTTCTCCAGCTCGCGTGTGATGGCGGCGGCGATTTCAGGCGCGACTTTCGCAGTCTCGCTCAGGTTACATAGATAGGCTAAGAGTCCGGTATTCACTTCAGACGGATTGACTTTTGAAAGATATTCGGTAATGATGTTCATAATTCCGATAGAATAGTTTGATATGCGGTAAGTTTCAATATGTAACGCTATCTAGCGTCAAAGGGCTGATTGGGTAGGCTCACAGTCTCAGACACCATAATATACAGGGCCGCTTTAGCGACCGAATAGTTTATTGTATGCTGAAAGAATACCAGCGAGGTTGAGGTATACTGATATGAAACAAAATGTACTGAGGTTCGTTTTTATATTCGCGCTTTGCTGTTTAAGCGGCTGTGATTTTGAGAATCCTTTCTTCGATCCATTGCTTTACACCGTAACGTTTGATGCGTATGACTGGGAACCGGGAATAAGCAGGGCTACATGTGCGCCCGGAGAGAATGTAGCCCTGCCCAGTCCTGATCCCACAAAAGGCGGCTATGTCTTTGGCGGCTGGTACACGGAGAAAGATGGCCGCGGTACGCAATTCGCCGCAAAAACACCGGTTAACGCTGATATTAGAGTGTACGCACGGTGGATAAAGGAAGAGAACGCGGTTACGGTAACGTTTGACGCGGATGGCGGGAAGCCAGTTCCTGCCAAGATCGTTCGTGCCAGAGGCGAAACCGTAGTGTTGCTGCCCAGTCCCAATCCCACAAAAGACGGCTATGTCTTTGAGGGCTGGTACACGGAGAAAGCGGGCGGCGGCACGCAATTCACCGAGAAAACGCCAATTAACACGGACATTACGGTCTACGCGAAGTGGGTAGTTTATCTACAGGTAACGTTTGACGCGGATGGCGGATCGCCGGCAAAAGCCGTCGTCTCATGTCCCACCGGCGCTACGGTAACGCTGCCGAGCGACCCAACACGCACGGACTATGTCTTTGAGGGCTGGTACACGGAGAAAGCGGGCGGCGGCACACAATTCACCGAGAAAACGCCGATTAACACGAACATTACGGTCTACGCGAAGTGGAAGCCCTATCCGCGTGTAACGTTTGACGCGGACGGTGGATCGCCAGCGGAAACCTCCAAGACATGCGCCCCCGGCGCTACGGTAAAGTTGCCGAGCGCTCCAACACGCGAGAGCTATACCTTTGAGGGCTGGTATATGGAGAAAGATGGTCGCGGCAAGAAATTTACCTCATCAACGCAGGTTAATGCGGACATTACGGTGTATGCTAAATGGAAGCCCTATCCGCGTATAACGTTTGACGCGGATGGAGGATCGCTGGCGGAAACCACCCAGACATACGTCCCCGGTGCTGCATTAGCTCTGCCAAGCCCCACAAGAGACGGCTATGTCTTTGAGGGCTGGTACACGCAGAAAGATGGCGGCGGTAAGAAATTGTCTGCGGAAACGGTCATAACTAAGGATATTACGGTGTATGCGCGGTGGATAAAGGAGAAGGATGTGCTTACGGTAATGTTTGACGCGGAGGGCGGGACACCGGCTCCGGCACCGATCACGTGCATCAAAGGTGAAACTCTGGAGAAGCTCCCTGCCGATCCCACAAAAAGCCTTCATACCTTTGAAGGCTGGTACACAGGTAAAAATGGCAGCGGCGTACCATTCACCGTGTCAACCGTTGTAAGCGAGAGCATTACGGTCTACGCATGGTGGAAGCCCTATCCAGTCGTAACGTTTGACGCGGACGGAGGAACGCCAGCGATAAGTCCCGTAAGCTGCGCTCCCAATACCACAGCAATCTTGCCTCCCAATCCTACAAGAGACAGCTATGTCTTTGACGGCTGGTATACGGATAAAAAAGGCCGTGGCGAGCAATTCACGGCGTCAAGCGTCGTAACTGAGGATATTACAGTGTACGCAAAGTGGGTCACGAACCTAACTGTGAACGGTACGCTGGAATTGGGTGTCAGCAGTATCAGATTCCCCAATACCGGTGGTATGAACTTACAGAAAGGTACGGCGCTTATTATTGCTCTGTCTGGATCAAATGTTGACTGGTCTGGCGCGACATGGGAGCTAAAACTTGACGCTGAGCCAGTTTCAATCATGGGCAACGGCGCTTCACGAATATGGGTTGTGCCGCCAAACATGAAGAACGGGCAATACACCGCTACCGTGATGATTTGGATAGGGTCCACGCTGTATGTGGGGAATTTCCCTATACAGATCACTAACTGAAAAGGCATTTGGCGTCTTTGGAGGGATGAAATGAATAAGACATACAAAGCGCACGGCTTTTCCGTGATGCTTATCGCAACGGTATTTATTGCCGCAATGGTAAGTCTCGCTGCCTGTGAACACGAAGGAGAGACAGGCGGCACAAGCGGGCCGGGAAGTATCAAACTCATGCTGAACTTTCCGGTTTTTACCGGCGCGGGGGCTATTACCAAGCTAAGCGCGACACTGGAGAAGGCTGACAGGAAGGGAACGCCGGTAACGCTGGACAAAACAGCGGGTGATTTTTTAGACTCGACAACTGTGGAAAACACAAAAACAACAACGCTTACCTTTGATTCTGTTCCTGCTGGCCAGTACATCCTGAACTTAATATTCTATCGTGGCGATGCTGAAGCGGCGCACCATAACGAAAGCGTAACAGTACGGCCAGACGAGGAGTCAAACAAATGGCAAGGAGACGATAGCATACGGACATTCAGGCTGGATGAGTTTCGGAGCATGGATGTAGAGGCGTCCTTTATTCTGAAGAATAGTGATG
>JAITFA010000195.1 GCA_031281685.1 Treponema sp.
CTGCTTTTCGGGGTTTCCATCGTGAACTTCGCGCTGATTCGGCTTGCGCCCGGCAGTCCGCTCGACCTGATGGTGAGTCCCACCATGACGCCAGCAGTGCGTATTGCCATGGAACGCAATCTAGGGCTGGACGCGCCGCTGTTCCGGCAGTACACGACGTGGCTGCTAAACGCGCTCAAGGGCAACTGGGGCTATTCATACATTTCTTACCGGCCCGTAAGCGAACTGATCACGGAACGTATTCCAGCTACGGTGCTGCTCATGGGAAGCGCACTCGCGCTCGGCCTCCTCGTGGCCGTGCCGCTGGGGGTCTTGAGCGCGGTTAAGCGAGACACGCTTGTTGACCGTGCTGTCGCCTTGACTGGCTTTGTGGGCGTTTCAGCCCCGAACTTTTTTCTGGGACTGGGGCTTGTGTATGTGTTCAGCGTGAAACTCAAGCTGTTCCCCTCAAGCGGTATGTTTACGCTGGGCGCTGAACGCGCTCCCCTTGATGCGCTTCGCCACCTCGCGCTTCCCTGTGTAACACTGGCGATACACATTGCCGGACGCTTTACCCGCTACGTCCGCTCGGCCATGCTGGACGTGTTACGGGAAGAGTACCTGCGAACAGCCGCAGCCAAAGGCGCGTCGTTGTTCAGGCGACTCAGCGTTCACGCCTTTCGTAACGCACTGATCCCGCTTATCACCCTCGTGGGCCTTGAACTACCCGGACTCTTTGGCGGCGCGATTGTTACTGAGCAAATCTTTTCATGGCCCGGCATTGGCCGGCTCACTATTGACTCCATCCTCAGCCGCGACTATCCAGTGCTGATGGGCATTACCCTCATGGCTGCGCTGCTTACGCTCCTCGCCAGCCTTCTCACGGATATACTCTACGCTGTCGCTGATCCACGAATCACATACCGGTAAAGTTTCTTAATCACTATGAGGCGGTGTGGCGCTTGACAGTGGTTTTCTCGCATGAGAATCTTCTTCCATGAAAATTGAAGATTTGCGGGAAACAGCCGCGCTTGCCCATCTTAACTTTGACGACAAGGCGCTTGCTGCCTCATTCCCCGCTTTTGAACAGATGCTCGGCTTTTTTGCCGCCATGCAGTCGGCTGACGAGGATACGGCGGCCTTTGCCGCGCCTATCACCAAACTTTCCGGTTCAGCCCGGACCGTTCCCGCAGCCTACTTCCGGCCTGACGCGCCTGATAATGACATCAATCGCGCTTTGGGCAGTTCTAACCTGAATGAAACCATGCTTAACAGCGCGGGTGAACGGGACGGCCAGTTTGTCGTTGTTCCCAACGTGCTTTAACCGGAGTAAATATGACATCACCTGAAGAATTTTTATCGTACTGCAAGGAGTGGGAAGCGAAGATCGGCGCTTTTATTGAACTGAAAGACGATGCCGTAATCGCGGCTGAACTCAAACAGACGGATACCGGCGCGTTGTGCCGGCTTCCCTTTGCCGTCAAAGATAACATCGCCGTGAAAGACCTTGCTCTGACCTGCGGCTCGAAACTGCTCGCGGCGTTCCGCTCGCCCTATACAGCCACGGCAGTGCGGAAACTGGAAGACCAGGGCGCATGGGTAATCGGCAAAACCAACCTCGACGAGTTCGGCATGGGGTCATCAACGGACAATTCCGGCATACAGCGCACGAACAACCCTTGGGACCAGAGCCGGGTGTCCGGCGGTTCCTCTGGCGGTTCAGCAGCCGCAGTTGCGGCGGGGCTTGTTCCCTTTGCGCTCGGCTCTGACACGGGCGGCTCCATACGTCAGCCAGCCGCGTTCTGCGGGGTCGTGGGCTTAAAACCCACCTATGGCGCGGTGTCCCGCTTCGGCCTTGTGGCCTACGCTTCAAGCCTTGAGGGAATCGGTGTGCTTGCCGACACGATCGAGCGTTGCCGGCAGGTGTTTGACACGATTCGGGGTAAAGACCCGATGGACGAAACCTCGCTCGCCGCGCCGCCTGCCGCGCCTCCGCTCTATGGTAAAGCTGATCCCGCAGTGATTGGCGTGCTTTCGGCGGAATCCATCGCTAAAGCCATTGCTGCTGTTGCCCACGACGAGGGCGACGCTAACCTTGAAGTCGCCGCGCAAGCCGCCCTGCTTGAAGACGCGGTTCGCTGCGGCTTTGAGACCGCGAAGAAAAACCTCGCCGCCCTGGGACATACGCTTGTTGATGTGGAAATCCCCAGCCTCAAGTACGGCGTTCCAGCCTATTATACGATAGCGACCGCTGAAGCAAGCGCAAATCTTGCGCGTTTTGACAGCATTCGCTATGGCAAGCGCCCGGACTGGGCTGAAAACCCCGACGACCTTATCGACAAGGCGCGTTCAGCCGGACTTGGGGACGAAGTAAAGCTCCGTATCCTCTTGGGAACCTTTGTGTTGCGCGCTGGTTTTCAGGATCGTTACTACCTCCGCGCCCAGCGCATCCGCGCCGGCATACGCCGTAACTTTGAGGCGCTCCTGGGCGACGCCGGCTACAGCGACACAGCCCCGCAATGCGACGCGATCCTGCTTCCCGTGTTCCCTACCCGCGCCTTTGATCGCGGCCCAAGCTCGCTGTCGCCCTTTGCTCAAAAAGCCGCCGACCTCTACACCTGCTGCGCGAACCTCGCGGGCCTCCCTGCCCTAGCCTTCCCCGTGAGCGTCGAAGGCGGCCTCCCGGTAGGAATGCAGGTACTCGGACGCGCCTTTGCCGAAGGAACGCTTTTCGACATCGTGAACGCATACGAAAAGGCGCATCCTTTCCCACACCCAAGCGGCTACCGTTCCTTCTGGCCTGCATAGTTTATAATAAAGGAGTCACTAAAGAATGTATCAATCGTTTATTGGGCTTGAAGTTCATATTCACCTCTTAACCAAAACCAAAGTGTTCTGCGGCTGCCGCTCGGCGTTTGGCGACGAGCCGAACACCAACGTGTGTCCGGTCTGCATGGGCTATCCGGGCGTGCTTCCCGCCCTCAACATTGAGGCCATGCGTATGGGCTGTACAGTGGCGCGGGCGCTCAACTGCCATATCCCTGAAAAGACATGGTTTGACCGCAAGCAGTATTTCTATCCCGATATGCCCAAGAACTATCAGATTTCCCAGTTCGCCGCTCCCCTGGGGCAGGAAGGTTACATTGACCTTAACGGCGAGAATATGGGTAAAAAGATACGGAAGCGTGTGCGGATCAAGGAGTGCCACCTTGAGGAAGACGCGGGCAAGATGATACACACTGGCACGGTTTCACTCCTTGATTATAACCGCGCAGGCGTTTCGCTCCTTGAAATTGTAAGCGAGCCTGATATGGAGACGGGCGAAGAAGCCGAGCTGTTTATCCAGCAACTGCGCCGCATGGTACGCTACCTCGGAGTCTGCGACGGTAACATGGAAGAAGGCTCTTTACGCGCCGACGCCAATGTTTCGATTAACCTTCCCGGCAAAGGTTTGGGGCGTAAGGTTGAGATAAAGAACCTGAACTCCTCCCGCTTTGTGCGTCTTGGTCTCAACTACGAGATTGCGCGGCAGGGCGAAGTCCTTGACAAGGGCAAACAGGTAACGCAGGAGACGCGCTTATGGAACCAGAACCGCGATCAAACCGAACCCATGCGTACCAAGGAAAACGCCCAGGACTACCGCTACTTCCCAGAGCCTGACCTCCCCGTGTTTTCCCCAGACCCTGCTTTTCTTGAATCAGTAGAATCTGCTCTGGTTGAACTGCCTATGCCGCGCCGTCAGCGTTTCGAGACCGAGTACGGTCTTTCCTATAATCAGGCCGACGTTCTCTGCGAAGAACGCGCCTTTGCCGACTACTTTGAAGCTGCGGTTAAAGCCGTGCCTCTTCCCAGACAGGATGCCGCCGCTCGCGTGGCAAACTGGCTGCTCACCGACATCAAGCACATACTCCAGCGTGAAAACATCCCGCTCTCCGGTATAGCTGCCTTCAAACTTAGTCCGGCGCGGCTTGCGTCTCTCGTGCTTATGACTGCTACAGGCCGTGTCTCGACAAAGAACGCAAAACAGGCTATGGAAGCCGCCATTGCCGAAGACCGCGACCCAGACCTCATCATCAAAGAAAGAGACCTTGAGCAGATCATTGATCCTGAAAAAATTGCCGAGGTACTTCGCGTTGTTCATGCTGAGGAAGCAGCGACCTTTGCTGAAGTCCTCGCCCTTGCCGGTAACGCCAAGCGCCGGCGCAGTCTCATTGCATATCTGGTGGGCAAGGCGCTGGCAAAGACCGGAGGCCGCGCTGACCCGCGTATCGTAGGAGAGCAGGTGGAAGCATTGATTGGAGGCGCATCATGCGTGTTTTAACAAAAGATATTTTACAGGCCGCTAAACAGGGCGACCCTGAAATCACCGTGCAGGGCTGGGTACACCGCGTCCGCGAGCTTGGCGGAATCAGCTTTGTGATACTCCGCGACCGCTCAGGTCTGGGTCAGCTTGTGTTTGACGAAAAGCCAGACCTTACGCTTGAATCGGTCATCAAGGTTCAGGGGATAGCGACCTTGAACGAAAAAGCTCCGGGCGGGGCTGAAGTCAGGGTGAAGACGCTCGTCTACCTGTCAAAAGCCGCGCCAGACCTGCCCTATCAGGTAAACGGCGATCCAGCAAAGGTCGGGCTTGAAACCATACTCGATCACCGGGGACTTTCCGTGCGCCATCCCAGATTGCAGGCCATTTTCAGGATACAGGCCACGATTATCGAGGCGTTTGGCGCGTACCTGCGCTCACAGGATTTCATTGAGATAAAAACGAGCAAACTCGTCGGAAGCGGCACCGAAGGCGGCACCGAGCTTTTCGAGGTTGATTACTTTGACCGCAAGGTCTACCTTGCCCAGTCGCCGCAGTTTTATAAGGAGACGATGGTGGCAAGCGGCATGGAGCGGGTATTTGAGATAGCGCCCGCATACCGCGCTGAAAAGCACGATACGCCCCGGCATCTCAATGAGTATGTGTCGCTGGACGTGGAGATGGGCTTTATCGAGTCGGAACTAGACCTCATTGAGCTGGAACGCGGAGCGCTCGCCTATATCTTCGAAGAAGTGGCGCGAAAAAACAGCGCGGAACTCGCTCTGCATGGCGCAAGCGTTCCCAGTCCGGACATGGTCGTAAAGGCTCCCGTTGTACCGTATGAGGAGGCTGTGAAGCTCGCGTCGGCGGAAGCGGTCAAGGGCAAAGGGCAAACCGCGCGCATCTTCGACATCAACCCGGAAGCCGAGCGCTTTATCTGCGACTGGGCAATGCGCGAACACGGCAGCGATCTCGTGTTTGTCAACGAATTCCCCCGCCGCTACCGGCCCTTTTACACATACCCCAAGGACACTGGCGACGGCAAAGCCGCCTCCACCATGAGCTTCGACGCCCTGTTCCGCGGCCTCGAAATCACCACAGGCGGCAGACGCCAGCACGACTACAACGCCTTTCTTGAAACCCTCCCGCGCTTCGGCCTCAAGCCAGAGGGTTTCGGCGGCTACTTGAAACTCCTGAAGTACGGTTGCCCGCCCCACGGCGGCTTTGCCATTGGCTGCGAGCGCCTTACCCAAAAAATCCTCGGACTCGCCAATATAAAAGAAGCCAGCCTCTTCCCCCGCGACCGGAAACGGGTGGAACCCTAAGCAGCGCGAGTTCGCCGAGTTCCTCATGGTGTCTGACGCCAACGCTCAATGCTCATGGCGCCAGACACCATGCCAAAACTCCCTATTCACAACGCGCTGTTTCGCGCTACATTGTGCCTATGATACCCATTTGGCAAGAAAACATCACTGCGCGTTTCGCTGATGTTGACCATTCCAACCGCCTAACACTGGCGGCGGCTTTTGACTACTTTCAGGAAGCGTCGATTAAGCACGCGGGAGCCTTGGGAGTCGGCATTGAAGCCATGAAGCAAACCGGCGTAGCGTGGATACTGTCGCGGATCACGGTGCGTATAGAGCGCCGTCCCCGCTATGGAGACAAACTTACCGTGCAAACATGGCCGCGAGGCGCGGAAAAGCTCTTCGCCGTGAGAGACTGCGCCATCCTTGACGAAGCCGGCGCGATTCTGGCGCGGGCGCGAAGCAACTGGCTCATCGTGGACCTGGAAAAACGCCGCCCCCTGCGCCCTCACATGACAATGGAACGCCTCCCGCTGAACGAGGGCATTGATATGGTCAGCGAGCGCGTCATAAACCTCGAACCGCGTGAGTCCATGACAAAAACAGGCGAGCGCCGCGCCTTGTATTCGGATATTGACTACTATGGCCATGTTAATAACGCCCGTTATGCCCAGTGGATTCAGGACAGCGTTGATCCTGAGCTGCTCAATCACGCTGAAACGCTCAGGCTTGACATCGCGTACCTGCAAGAGATCAAGCTCGGCGAAACTATTGAGCTGTGGCAGTTGCCGCCGCAAACGTCTCTGGCGCCAACGCCCGCGACAGAAGCGAGCGAGGCGCACAGCGGGCAGGCGAGTAACACGCCGCCCTTTGCGTTTGAGGGACGGCGCAATGTCTCTGACACCACAAGCCTTAAACAAGAGGCAGTGTTTCGTGCGGAACTGTACCTGCGCTCCAACGCGGCGGATTAAGAGCGCTACCCAATCTTCCGCGCTTAGCGCTTCCTCCCCTTCCCACGCCTCTTGGTCTCGATAAACAATTCCCCGCTTAGCTTCTGGTAGAGTTCAAACAAATAGGCTACCCGCTGGCTGTCGTCATCGAAAACGCGCCCGTATGCGGCTTCTACCGCTTTGTCAAGTTTCTGGTGGGCTTTCGCAAGATTTGGCGGCATGGACAGGGGATCGTAGAGGTCGGCTAGGCTACTCTTGGGGAATTCGGCGCGGGCGTCAAGAACCGCCTGGGCTTTTTGCTCAATATCCGCCTTTTGTTTATCTGTAGGAGAAGGCCAGGGAAAGTTGTTATACACGATGTCCTTTGAATAGCGATAACGCAATTCCAGTCTGCCGCAAACATAACGCATCCAAGCCATGTGCATTGACGAGGTAAGGACGCCGAAATGGTAAAGGCTTCCGTTGGGGATTATCATGCAAGTATCGCCCGCTATTGAATTTCCATCAAAAAATCCCATAGGTATATATTTTCTCGTTTCTGACGAAACACGGGGAACGACAATGAAAGAACCGGGA
>JAITFA010000064.1 GCA_031281685.1 Treponema sp.
GGGGCTTACCGTACGGCGACACGGTTTCTTACTGCGCTTATAGAACAAGACCGCGAATCTTCGATACTTGCGGCGCTTGACGCCTCGTTTCTTGATGAACTTCTTGGCACGCTTGAGCCGCTTGCGGCACAAAAGTTCAGGCTGGGAGGTGGCCGCACCGAGGAAGACGGATGTCTTTCGTTCCTCATTCGCTTGATAGGCAGTGAACAATGGATAAGCGGCGAGTTGTATCTTCGCTTTGATCATGAGACGTGGCTGGTTGATGATCTGATACTGGAAGAGGCAAAGATGTTTTCAGCCGATAATATTGAATATACATCTCCGTATGAACGGGTTTTCTAATAATTTGACGAAAAGGACTGACACATGGCAACCGAGATAAAACGTATAGAAAAAGAATCCATCCTCAATACCTTGCATAACAAGTACATTGCGATGAGTTCTCTTATAGAACGTAGTGATTACAGTTTCACGTTGACCGAATTCGGTAAGACCGCGCTGATTCTGACGCCGGATCGCCCCCTGCCGGAAATAGCCGCAGCGCCCGGGAAAAAACTTAACCTCATGGCAAACTACATGGGTATGAACATCTTTTTTACTGTAGAGATAAAAGATATAGTGAAAGAAAGTTATAGTACCACGATACCAGAGTTCCTGTACCGTAACCTTGGGCGTTCTAACTCGCGGCAAGCCTTCCCTTCCGGTATGAGTATGCAATTCGCCTCACTTGAAGAAAAGTTTGTACTTCCCTTCCCGCTACTGGACCAGGAAGACGCCGCTACACCGCTTCCGGGTCTTGAGAAGAGCGATTATAATGCCGTTGTTACCCACCTTGGCGCGTGGGTGAAGACCATTGCCGATGCTTATAAACTGACGCTGTTTAAGGACGCGAAGGCTAATCCGCTTGAGATTGAAAAGAGCCTTATGATGAAAACAGGGAAAACCCTATTCCTGCCCTCAACCGAGGCAAGCCTGCCCGAACTTGATGAAACACCGGAAAAACGTCTCATCACGACTGAGCTTTTCGGACAGAGCGGCATAGACTTGGACCAGCTCACGAAATTTGTACAGGCAAGGCGCGATGACGGACTGCGTTCCTGCGTCTGGGTTCCTCTGTTCTTTGAACGCTATGTAATCGGGTGTATCCAGCTTTGGGTGAGTGACAAGGATAAGCCGCCGCTGAGCATCAACCATATTGCAACGCTCTATCAGTACGGAAAAAGTCTTAGCGCCGCGCTTGTGGCGCGTGGTTACTTCGCATCCTGTTCCGTGAAAAATAAGTTTTTTAAGGGGAACGGCGTTGATATCAGCGCGTCAGGAATACTGTTTTCCTATCCTCAGTCATCACTTACCCCGATTTTCACGACAGGTAAAGAGATAGCGCTCAAGCTCAATACGGGAAGTCAGATCATAAACTCTTCAGCCCGCATTATCCGCTACTATCGGGAAAAGGCGGTAGATTACTGGGGCTGCCGTTTCATAGGAATGGCACCGGAAGAGAGTCGTAGCCTTGTTGAGTATCTCTACGGCAAACCCTTTGAGCAACTCAAAACCACGCTGATGCTTGGGCAGGCTTAAAGAAGCGCCTTACTCAGGTTTTAGCACAACGTCGCCAGCATAATTGCCTTGATCGTGTGCTTGCGGTTTTCAGCTTCGTCCCATACCCGGCTCTGGGGTCCGTCAATTATGTCGGCGCTGACCTCTTCACCCTTAATTGCGGGTAAGCAGTGCAGGAAGATGCTGTCTTTGCGCCCGGTACGAGTCATCAGCGCCTGATTGACCTGATAGGGCGCAAGGAGCCGCGCCCGTGCGTTCTTCTCCGCCTCTTCGCCCATAGATGCCCAGACATCGGTGTAAATAGCATCCGCGCCACTTATCTCCGCTATATCGGCGGTAACACGGATGTTCGCGCCGGAAGCCGCAGCGAACGACTTACAGGTTTCCTTGAGCTTGAGGTCTGGGTTGAGTGACGGTGGGGTAATCACCGTGAAGTGTACGCCCAGCTTGGAGCAAATCAGCATGAGCGAGCGTGCTACATTGTTACGGCCATCTCCCACAAAGCAAAGCTTTCTGCCTTTGGCGTTTCCAAAGCTTTCTTCCAGCGTCATAATATCGGCCAGAACCTGAGTTGGGTGAAACTCGTCGGTAAGGCCGTTATAGACCGGCACGCCAGAATACGCTGCCAGCGCCTCAACTGTGGCTTGCTTGAAACCGCGAAACTGTATGGCGCTAAACATACGTCCCAGCACACGCGCTGTGTCTTCAATGGATTCCTTGATCCCAAGCTGTATGTCCTGCGTTGACAGAAAAACCGGATGGCCGCCTTCCTCGCCAAAAGCCGTCTCAAACGCGCAACGGGTACGTGTTGAGCGCTTCTCAAAGAGGAGCGCCAGTGTTTTTCCCAGAAAACGTTGTTGTACCGCGCCCTGTTTCGCCTCCGCCTTCACCTGTTTCGACAAATCCAGCAGATAGCGGATTTCTTCCGGTGTATAGTCCTGCCATGTCAGCAATGAACGACCCTGAAAACCTGTATGAGTAT
>JAITFA010000006.1 GCA_031281685.1 Treponema sp.
AGCGGCCATCCCCTGACCCGCTATGTTTCACGCAAGTGGCGTCCCCTGCCTGTAATGGACACGTCAGGCGGTAACGTTACCTACGCGGCTATATCCCTCGCGGACAGTCTTGGGGCTGATGTGATAGCGCTCTACGGCGCGGACTTCGCCTATCCGCTTGGGCGCACTTATGCGCGGGGAACCTATATCAATCCCAGCTTTGAGCGTCGTCAAACTCGCCTTGCTCCCTATGAATCGCTTGCTTCAGCCTTCCTGTATCGTAGCGCCGCCCTTAAACGGGTATACCAGAAAAACGGCTGGTACTATGAAACGCCACTTCTTACCACGTACCGTACCCGCCTTGAGGCAAAGGCTGAAACGCTTCACGCCACTGTTGAACCAGCGGATGGTCTCGGAGCGCCCATCGAAATCCGGCAGCCCGCGCAGCGTCCCAAGCCAGCCCCGCTCTTTGAGTCAAATCACCCAGCGCACGCGGGGTTAAGCGCGCCTGCGTTTCTGGCTGGCTATTGTGAGCGTATTAACGCTCTCCCCCGTGTAAACAGCGGCGCGTATATCAAGCGCCTTGACGCTGAATCGCGGCTTGTCTTTGCCACGCTATTGCCCCTAGCCGCCGTGTTCAAGCGCCGTAACCCGCAGCTTCATGTCGCTGATATCATTGAACAGAGCCGCGTATGGAGCGTCAGCGAGATTGAGCGTGTTTGCTCCTCGGCTCATCAACGGTCTTGGGCAGAATCAGGTTAAGCGCGATGCCCGCCACTGTTGCCAGCGCCACGCCACTAAGCTGGAATACCACGTCAGAACCCATCGAGAACTTTAGCACACCGCCGCCAATGCCAATCACCAGAATCACAGACGAAATCGTCAGATTCCGCTTGTTTTTATAATCAACGCCGCTTTCAACAATGGTTCGCAGACCGCTTGAGGCAATGAGACCGTACAAGAGCATGGAGATACCGCCCATAACCGGATTGGGGATAGTCTGAATCACTGCGCCGACTTTCTGTACAAGGGAAAGAATCAGGGCGATGAACGCCGCGCCGCCTATAACCCACACGCTGTACACTTTGGTGATCGCCATGACGCCGATGTTTTCACCATAAGTCGTGTTGGGCGGCCCGCCCCAGAACGCGGCCCACGCAGTCGCAAGCCCGTCGCCGGTGAGGGTTCGGTACAGACCCGGGTTTTTATAAAAATCCTTCCCCACCACCCGCGAGGTAACAAGGGTATCGCCCAAATGCTCGCAGACTGTGGCAAGGGACACGATGATGAATGTTACAATAGGCACAAACTGGAACTCTGGAACCGCAAAGCGCGGAAACCCAAACCATGCGCTCTCCCGCACCGTGTCAAAACTAATAAGCTGATACGCGGGAAAGAAGAAGCCCATGATAAGCGTGAAAAGATAGCCTCCCACAAGGCCGAAAAGTATCGAGATTGTGTTAAAAAAACCCTTGAAAAAGATTGTGGCAATCACGGCAAGTACCAGAGTAAAGGCCGCGATGGAGAGGCTTACAAGGGAATAGTTCCCTGCGGCGTCATTCATGGCCGACGACATGGCGGTCGGAGCAAGGTTAAGGCCGATAACGATGATTACCGAGCCAATCACCACAGGCGGCAGAGCGCGGTCGAGCCATTTGGTGCCAGAGAGCTTTATGATTATGGCTACAAGACAATAAAAAAGCCCAGCAGCGACGGCACCGCCGAGCGCGCTGGGCATTCCATATACTTCGCGTATCCCAATCAGGGCTGGGATAAATGCGAAAGACGAGCCTAAAAAGGCAGGTACTTTCGCTCCGGTAATCGCTATATACAGCAGGGTTCCTGTTCCCGCTGTGAAAAGCGCGGTCGATGGCTGTAAACCAGTAAGAAGTGGCACAAGAATGGTCGCGCCGAACATAGCGAATACATGCTGGAAGCTGAGTGGAATCCAGCGGGAAAGCGGGGGACGTTCATTGATCCCCATAACTGTGGCATCTTTCATGCCTCTACATTACTGATAATCCTATTCCGTACTCAATCCCTATTCCGTGTATAGCTCGCGTAAACGCGCTGACTCCGCGCCCAATTCTTTCTCCACATAGCGATCCACGCCGCCGAACTTTTCGTCGATAGCCTTGAACGCTGCCTCAAGATACTCGCGTCGTATGCTCATAACCGGTTCAAGGTGCGGTTCATCCTTAATCCAGCTTTTGGTATGCTCCTTGAGATAGCCTGCGGAAAGCATATAGTCTGCGTATATAGTTTCCCGGTCCACGCCAAGCGCGTGATAGATGAGCGCGGCGGCAATACCAGTACGATCCTTGCCTGCCGAGCAATGAAACAGGAGCGGCGTATTCTCGGTATCGCTAATCAGCCGAAACAACTCACGGTATTGGGGACGCGCCGTTTCCACGATGATGGCGTAAAGGTTCATCATAAACGTTTCGCCGGACATATCCCGCCCAACACGAGAGATGTCCAGCAGATTGCCCGCGTCAATGGGTAAAGAGACCTGTTGCTGAAGGCCCAGCGGCTTTATATCGGGATGTTGTCTGACTTCCGTCAAGCCCCGGAAGTCCACAATGGTTCTGATGCCCCGCGCCTCAAGCGCAGCTTTGTCATTCGCGGTCGCAACATAAAGCTCGCCAGCGCGATAGAGACACCCAAAACGCACGCGCCGCTTGTCCCGCGTCTCATAGCCGCCAAGGTCGCGTGTATTGTACAGTTTTTCCAGCGGGATAAGCCGACCCGCCTCAGTTTCAATGTGTATCATGCCTCATCATAACAGGAAACCCCTGTCTCTGTCCTCCTTAACTATTCGTAAACAAGTCTTGTATACTTTCCTCAATTGATATGGAATTCATAGAACTTAATTTACACCCCGACCTCCAACGGGGTATTACCGAGTCGGGTTACGTTACCTGTACACCGGTTCAGGAGCAGGTACTGGTTCATGCTTTTGGGGGGCAGGACCTTTACGTTCAGTCTCAGACTGGAACTGGAAAAACTGCTGCGTACCTCATCGTGATCTTGCAGCGACTCCTGAATGAATCGCCTCTCCATGGGAAAAAGGCGCTCATCATGGCTCCTACCCGCGAGTTGGCCGTGCAGATTGAGGAAGAGGCCAAACTTATCGGCAAATATCTGCCGTTCAAAATCGGCAGTTTTTACGGCGGAGTCGGTTACGGGGTACAGCAGAGATTGCTCAAGGATAACGCGCAGATTCTGGTGGGAACTCCGGGACGAGTGCTTGACCTCAGTCAGAGCGGCCAGATGAACCTCATGGATATCGCGTTTCTCGTGCTGGATGAGGCGGATCGCATGTTCGACATGGGTTTTTACCCTGACCTGCGTAAGCTCATCAAAGTAGTGTCGCCGATTGATCAGCGTCAGACTATGCTTTTCAGCGCCACACTCAACGCATGGGTCAAGAACCTTGCATGGGAATACACCAAGTCTCCCTTTGAGATCGCTGTTGAGCCTGAATCAGTTACGGTTGAAGAGGTTGAGCAATTCCTTTACCATGTGCCTTCCGAAAACAAGATGAAACTACTTCTGGGTATCATGCGAAAGGAACAACCGGAAAGCGCCGTGATTTTCTGTAACACAAAACGGTATGCGGAGATTCTGGCAAAGCGTCTGCGACTAAATGGCTTTGAATGCGAGTTCATCATTGGCGATCTGCCTCAATCAAAGCGCCTCAAGATCATTGAGGATGTTAAGGCTGGTGTAGTGCGTTACCTTGTGGCGACTGATGTAGCGGCGCGTGGGCTGGACATTGAAGGGCTGAGTCTCGTGGTGAACTACGATCTGCCGACAGAGACTGAGAACTACGTTCATCGTATCGGACGCACAGCCCGCGCTGGTAAAACCGGCAAAGCCATTACCCTGGCAAGTGAGCAGGATGTGTATGAACTTCCTGCAATAGAAAGGTACATCGGCAAGAAGATTCCGTCTGAGACGGCTGGCGCGGATCGCTACGGGGAAGACAAAAGCGAGGGGATACGGGTTCATACTGATTTTTATGAGGAACAGCGGTTCCATGGAGAAGAACGCGGTAATCGCGGACGGACCGTGGAAAAACGCAGGAGCGAAAGCGGACAGCGGCGCACTCCAGAACGCTCTACTCAACGTGGTCCCAAAAATAACGCGCCGGAATGTTCAGCGCCTGCCGCGTCAGGGCGTCGCGCACGCGGCCCTGAGCAGCGTAAGGCTCCAAAACGCAGCGATACGCAAGTCCGAACTGAAGCCAGAAACGTCGAGCAAGTGGATGAGCATGACCTGAGCAAGCTGTCGTTTGACGAGCGCATGGCCTATTACCGGCAGAAGTATGGCGAGGCCAGTAAGCAAGCTGGGCGGGGTAAACAGCGGCGCAAAAAGCCGGAGCAGAAGCCACCGCAGGTTGCCCCAGTAGAACCGCAAACCGCGCCGGTATCTGCCGCGCCGCCTCTTGTACCAGTAACCCAAACGTACACAGATGCTGAGACAAAGCTGGTTCAAAAGGAAGGCGTCTTGTCTCGTATTTTGAATTTGTTTAGAAAATAAATCCCCGCCTCAGAGCCAGCACGTCGGCATTTACTTTGCAGGCGGGCGCTGGCCTTCTTGTATCGTGTTTCACCAAAGCGCCGCATGAAGAGCTGCACATCTCGTGGTGGAGAGTCGTGCACAGGTGCCAGAGCCTAAGCCCCGCGCCGGTACCAGAGACGCGGGTGCCAGAGCCCTAGCCAGCACCGGTGCCGAGCCGTTGGTGCCAGAGACGTGGTGTGAGACCTAAGTCCCGCACCGGTATCAGAACCATTGGTGCCAGAGACGTGGTGTCAGAGCCGAGCGCTTCCGGGTACCAGAGACGCGAGTGCTAGAGCCGTAGCCAGCACCGGTGCCGAGCCGTTGGTGCCAGAGACGTGGTGTGAGACCTCAGTCCCGCACCGGTATCAGATCCATTGGTGCCAGCGACGTGGTGTCAGAGCCGAGTGCTTCCGGGTACCAGAGACGCGAGTGCTAGAGACGTAAGCCCAAC